>JALEGO010000511.1 GCA_022763165.1 Flavobacteriales bacterium | reverse complement strand
GATAGGAAGCGCTGACCCTGGATATAAATTGGATGTAGACGGAACTATAAACGCAGATGTTATTAGTATAGCAGGTGTGTACACCTTACCAACTGATCCAGGGTCTGGAGGTAATTTTCTTACTACTGATGGTACGAACTTATCATGGGCTAACCCGCCAGGGGCAGATGGTGACGGTATTTACAGTGATGATGGTTCACTCCCAGCCAGCACAACGAGAAATGTAACTTTTGATGGTGGAGCAAATTTGAATTTTGATGCCAATACCTTGTTTATTGATGGAGACAATGATCGTGTGGGAATTGGCACAAATAGTCCTGATGCGGACTTAGTCATTAGCTCTGAAACTGATGGTGATGCACGTTTGATCATTCGCTCCAACACAGATAATAGTAATCAAAATGACAATCCAGATTTAATGTTTGAGCAAGCCAATAATGGTGTTAATGCATTTGTGGGGCTTGAGGGAGCGGGAGGAACGCGATCCAGTCTTACCCTAGCTAATGCTTTTATTCTAGGCTCGGAAGATGGAACTGCTTCTTTGCAGCTGATTACTAACGATATAACTAGATTTACGATTCGTTCAAATGGAAAAATTGGTATTGGTACAAACGATCCTCAAGAAGATTTTGATTTAGAGGGGCAACTTCACATAGCTCCTCAAGCAAGTTTTTCAGGAACAGCTGATGAGGGAGACATTTATGTCAATGATACAGATGATGATTTGTATTTCCACAATGGAACATCCTGGTTGAGTATGACTAAACCATCAGGAAATGCTGGAGGTCATCTCACTGGAACTTACCCAAACCCATCAATTGCCAATAATGTTGTAACTGGTGCGATGATTATAGATGGCACGATTACATCAACAGATTTAGGTACGAATTCTGTAACAAGTAATGAATTGACCAATGGTTCCGTTGGAACAAGTGAAATTCAAGGCAGTGCAGTAACCAACGATAAATTGGCTTCTGGTGCGGGCGGGATTTATAAAGGTGGAGGTTCCATACCTTCAGGAACAACATCTGTTCTTATGGGAGCTACTGATGTTCTAAAATTTGATGGAGGAGACAATACCTTGGTCATTTCAAATGATCAGATTGGTATAGGAGAATCTAACCCAAATACAAAACTTGATATTAAAGCTTCTGATCCGAGTAAAGCGCTGGTCAAAATAACGAATGAGGCATCCAATGGATATTCAGGGATTACCTTCCATAATAATTCAGGAACTTGGAAAGGAGGCATGGGCTATGCAAATACTGGTGCTGGTAATAATGCGGGCAAAATGTACATCAACGCACTAGATGGCACTGATTTGAATTTCTATACACAACCGACAAGTGGAAGTGGTTCGGTTAAAATGATGATTGACAACGGGGGAGATGTCACGGTGAACGGAGGAGATGTCACAGTAACTTCCTTATCTGGAGCTGGTAATAGAATGGTAATTGCGGATGCTTCTGGAGGACTCAGCACTCAAGCCATCCCTACAGCCACTTCTGAGTGGTCAGATGATGGTTCTGGAAATATCTATAATACTGATCTTGGAAATGTTGGTGTTGGTACGAGTACACCTGATAAACTAATGGATGTAGCGGATGCTTCTGGACCTAGCTTGCTATTAAAAAGGTCTGATGCGAATACTGCAGCTAACGAACTACTTGGTCAAATACTATTTGATAATACAGATGGTGGTATCTCTTCAAGTGATGCTGGCGCTGTGATAGCAGCTTATGCTGATCAAGACCAAAGTGTTAATGATAAAGGTTCTAGAATCGTTTTCAAGACAAAAGCACACAATACCATTTCTTCAGCACCTGCTGTTGAAAGATTAAGAATTGATCATGATGGACAAGTGGGAATAGGTGTAACCAACCCACAGAATGATTTAGATATCAATGGAGGAATAGATTTCAATGATTACATTAGGCATCGAAACAATACAACTACTCAATTGGGCTTTCCTGATAATAATCAAATTAGCTTCAATACAGATGGTGTTGAACGCTTGCGTATCGATGAAAATGGGAATGTGGGTATTGGCAGCAATAACCCGGGAGATTTTTTGATCCTTTCAGATGCTGCGGGAGCGGGATTGACTAACCCATTAACTTTACGCTTACATAACACTACGAGTCAGGGTAGTTCTCAGATTTTATTTGATGAAGGAGCCTTAGGAACGAGTGAGGGAATTATGGGTATAAGATATCACAGTAATTCAGGGGGCTCGGCAAATGCAATTGAAATTATTGATAACTCTACTACGCCTGAGGCAAAGTTTAGAGTGGAAAGAAACTTGAATGAAACAGTAATAAAAGGTCATTTGAACATTACGAGTGGTGATGTCGAGTCAGGAAGTGATGATGTTCGCATTCATTCTAATGGAGATTCTTATTTCAATGGGGGGAATTTGGGTCTTGGAGTAACTGATCCAGATGAAATGCTTGAGGTGGATGGCGCAATAGCTTTGGGAGATGTTACTGCTCCCGGAGCCACAGCTGGTTTAGGGAAAATTTATCAAAACTCTGGTGACCTTTATTATCTAGATCCTTCTGGAAGTACTGTAAACCTATCTTCAGGATCATCTTCATTTTGGACGGCTGCTGGTAATGACATTTATAATAATAATAGCGGGAATGTTGGTGTTGGAACGGCATCTCCCAGCACTAAGTTAGAAGTTTATGGAGCCTTTCAAAGTGCGGATGGTCCTCACCTAAATTTTAGTATGCCTATTGGAGGGACTGATAGAACCATTGCACAGTTTTCAATGCATAATAATGATGATATTAGTATGGTTTACGGAGGACATTATGATTATTCTGTTACCAATTGGAGGAGTGCAGATGCAGGAAGTAATTTTATGATTCGTAAAGTTGGGGATAAGTTTAAATTTAACTATTTGAGTGGTAAGGCAATTGGATCTACCTTTCCCACAGGAGATTGGGGAGATGGAATTGTTCTGACAAATGATGGCAAAGTTGGAATAGGTACGGATAATCCTGATAATTCTGCGATACTGCATTTAGAGAGTACGTCAAAAGGTTTTATGATGCCCAGAATGACTTATGCACAGATGAATGCCATTTCTTCTCCAGGAGTCGGTCTACAAGTCTATGCCACTGATGAAGCTCCTGGTGTTTACACATATAATCAAATTGCTCCAACTCCTCCAACTTTTGCATGGCAGGGAGAGACTACAATTGTTAAATTGAATTCCGAATCAGTAACAAATAGCGACACTCCCCAACCGGACGATGAATTGTTTTTTATGGTCAGGCCAGGCGAAATATGGAGATTTGAAGGTTATTTGTATGTTACCTGCTCCAATGCATCTAGGGATTTTCGTTTGCAGGCGGTTAATGGAGCGGGTCAAGGTTTGAGAATTAGAATGATTGGAACTGAACAGGAGGGGTTGGATGGTGATGCAAATGTTCATGGCATTAAAGACAACGTTACTTTCATGACATTCGATGTGGATCTTAATAATGGAGCAACTGAATTAGCACTATATGTTGAAGGTATACTTAACCATTATACTGGAACGGCAAACGATATTTTTGAACTTCATTGGTCTCAAAATAGTGCTGGTGGTCAAAGTACGACTGTAAATGAAAACTCGTTTATCAAATTTGAAAGAATAAGATAATCTAAGCTTTATTTTTTTTTACAGAAAATTTTTAAGAATTTAGCAAATCAGAAACCAAATTAAACCTATTCCCAATGCAGATTCAGCAAATTTTTATTTCTTTATTTCTTCTTATTTCAATTTATGTTAACGGTACACAATGCTCAGACGTAAATTTATTCAGCCAGAATGATGTAGATAACTTTAATGGCTGCGATAGTATAATGGGTAATCTTTATATCTCTGGTTTCGATATTGTTAGTGTATCGAATTTGTCAAGTGTAAAATATATTGATGGCGATGCTATAATAGAATCTAATCCGATGCTGAATTCCTTGAATGGATTAGAAATGATTGAGGTTACAGGAGATATTTCCATATCACAGAATGAAATGCTGCAATTCATTTCAAACTTCAACGATCTTATTAATGCCAGAAGTATTAGAATTTTTGAGAATGACATTCTTGAGGAAATCTCGGGATTCGATCTTTTACTATCTACTGAAGATCTTATTATTGAAAATAATCAAGAACTTAGAACATTGGATGGTTTTGCTTCTCTTGACCAAATTTCCAATGAGTTTCTTGTTCTAACGAATGATCTTCTCGAAGAAATTGTTGGCTTTTCAAGTTTAAATGCCGTAACAACAAAACTGGAAATTGTTTCAAATCCTAGTTTGATTGAAATTTCGGGGTTTAATGCATTTTCTGATGTTGGCCAGATTTCTATCTCTGACAATGGATTGCTGATAGATATTTCTGGATTGTCCTCCTTGAATAATGTGTTTAGTGACTTGGAAATATTTGATAATACTTCTCTATCAGCTTGCTGTGGTATTTATGATTTACTAGATCAAGCTAATGTAGGTGGTACAGTATCGATTCAAAACAACGCTCCTGGCTGCAACAGTGAAACTGAGATACTAACAATTTGTGCTCCACAATCGAACCCTTGCGACTCGTCAATCCTGCTCTCGTCTCAACAAGAAGTAGATAACTTTCCAGGTTGTGATACGATTCACGGAAGTCTTGAAATTTCAGGAGCAGACATCACCAACTTAGCTGCTTTGGATTCGATCATTTACATCGATGGTGATCTTTTGATTCATGACAATCCTTCACTAAAAGCACTTGAGAATTTTGGTCAACTTACGGCCACCAATGGACAGATTGATGTATACCGCAACGATAGCCTTTTGTACATAACAGATTTTCAGAACATCACTTCCGCTAAACATGTGAAAGTAAGATCAAACAAATTGGTAGAGGGTATCAAGCTAATGCCAAATCTGACTGCAGTAAATAATGTGATCATTGCAGGTAATAAAAGTTTGAAGTACTTCGCTGGATTCCCAAATCTTGTGCATTCCAACGGACAAATTAGAATTCACAATAATAAGGCTCTCTTACAAGTAGATGCATTCCATAGTCTTGTCACCGTGAAAAATCACTTGAGAATTACCAAAAACAGTGTGCTGGTTAGTTTTGATGATTTTACAAAACTTACAGACATAGGTATGACACTTGAAATTAGCAATAATGACAACCTCCAGGATTTTTCTAACCTCTACATGCTTCAAACTGCGCAGAATGTGATAATAGACAAAAATACCAGTTTGGACAACTTAAAAGGTTTGTACAGTTTGAAGAAGTGTGATAACCTTACTATTTCAAATAATCCTAGCCTAAAATCTCTTGATGGTTTGGATTCGCTTCAAGCTGTTGGTTCGGACCTTACAATAGAAGACAATGCCATATTGAATTATTGTTGTGCCATATATCCATTATTGGATCAAGCACAAGTTGGAGGCGTGACAACCATTCAAAATAATGATAATGATTGTGACTCTGAAGCAATTGTTCTTCAAGTTTGTTCCCCTTCTCCATGTGCTCAAGCCCCTCAAAATCTTGATTCTTGGAATTGGGGTAATTGGAAAGTGTTCGAATGGGATACGGCTTTTGGAGCTGAAAGATGTGTAGTGTTCGGAAAGGCTGATAATCAAAATAATTGGAGATATTTGGGAAGAAGCTGGGCACAAGATCCATCATGGGCCATTACAAGCAGAAACAGATTCAGAAGAGTTTTTAGAAATTCAAACTATGTTACTTGGAGAGTGAGATGCAGATGTCAAGATCCAAATGGTGGATGGAATTGGTCACCATGGTCTGTGAATGATACGATTTACAATAATGGAAGTTATAAGACTTTGCCTCAAGGAAATGAAGATATTATCAGTCAGTTGAACTACGAAGAGCCTAACTTATATCCAAATCCATCCGAAGGGCTATTCAACTATAGAATTAGTCCATTGATAGACCAAGAGACTATTGAAGTCAAAGTTTTTGATCTAAGCGGACGAGTTGTATTTCAAGACAACAACGTAACAGTTGGGGATGGTCAATTGGACTTGAGATTCTTATCGAACGGTATTTACAATGTCTCAATGGAGTACTTAGATGGAGCATCAGATATCAAGAAAGTGATCATAACCAAATAACCGTTTGATCATCACTAAGAATCATTCCTAAGAGCCAATTGGTCATCATGAACTTGTTTCAGGATCTGGATTGCTAAATTCAACATTTATTCCAGTAACCAAAATTTCATTGGTACGTATAAAAACCTAATGATTTTGAGGTTGAGTATAATTGGATTACTAGTGTTGGCCATGCAGTGCGCATGGACACAGGTTTCGATTATCAATGACGAATCTAATGGAGACCTTCTTTTTATGGAAGGCACGACCGAAAGGGCGCGTTTGGAAGGTAGTACAGGCCATTTTGGTATCGGTATAAACAATCCGGAATCTGAACTTCATATTGTAGGCGATCAAGAATTGAAAGGTTTATTAAAGCTTACACAGCCTACAGTTTTACCAATTGGAGCATGTACAAATGGCCAACTTTATTTCGATGGGAGCGAAATAAGGGCTTGTAGTGGTAGTTCTTGGGAGGATTTGATATTTGAATCTGACGAAATTTTCCAGTTGAATTCCAATATTGTTTCAAATGAAGGGGGTGATCAAACCAATAATGATTTTGTTTTCGGCTCACCGAGTTTAGACGATGACGGTGATGCCACCCATGATATTCGGCTGTTTTTTGATAAATCTAAAGGTGCATTCAGAGCAGGACGCGCAACATCCACACAATGGGATGATGGAAATTCAGGAACTGCCTCGGTAGCTTTTGGTTTGAATAATACAGCTTCTGGTGCTTACTCTTTTGCCTCTGGGAGTTCAAATATTGCTTCAGGCTCAGCTTCCTTCAGTACCGGAATTAGCAACCAATCAACTTCTACGGGTGCTACAAGTTTTGGATTGTATAACAATAGTAACGCATCATATGCAATGGCCTTTGGACGCTATTTACAATCCAGCGGAACAAACTCGATTGTTCTCGGATCGGGAAGAAGTGTCGGAAGTAGATTAACCAATATTTTCGCTAATACCCTAATGATTGGCTTCAATTCAAATGTTCCAACAATAATGGTGACAGGAGGTGATGGGAACCCAGGTACCTATGGAAATGTAGGGATTGGCACCACTACAATGACAAGCACCCTGGATGTGAAAGGAAACATGGCTGTCGGATCTTCTTATGCTGGAACCAATGCAGCACCTTCAAATGGTTTGATCGTAGAAGGGAATGTTGGAATAGGTACAAATAATCCCAATTATAATATTGAGATTTATGGTCAAGATGCGATCAGTATGGTGCATTATGTTGGAAATTCTAGAGGCGGACTTCAAGCCATATCTGGACAACGAGTTGCATTTCTTTCAACGGCCTCAACAGATGATTTAGTCTTTGGGTATTCGGACCCAACACCTATTTCTGCCGATTTTAACGAAAGAATGCGATTGGATAATGGAACGGGAAGTCTGGGATTAGGTACAAATGACTTTTCTTTGGGGTCTCATCAATTGACTCATACACCTGCCAATCACGTAAAATTGGCCATTAGCGGAACAGACAATTATTCCGCAAGTTCATCTATCGCTTCATTAGTCTTGGAAGGAAAATCTTCGGCTATAGGTGATGAAACGGGTGTAATTGATTTTGTCAATTCGCCAGTTGCAGCAAATAATTATAATTATGCAAGAATAGCGGCAACTAGTGAAAACTCAAATCAAACGTATGCAGCTTTGAGGTTCAGTACGAGAAAAGGCACAAATCTTACGGAAAAAATGATTATTGACGAAGATGGATTTGTAGGAATAGGTTCTACTGCTCCAACTTCTTTGCTGGATGTCAGTTCTGGTGACAATGGTGATGCTTTGTTGCGCTTAACAGCCGACACTGACAACAATGATGAAGCCGACAATCCAGGTATCTTGTTTACCCAAGATGGAGGTGCGGTTGATGCCTTTATTGGTTTAGAGGGCAATGCGGGCTCTAGGGCAGCAGGTACTTTAGCCAATGCGTTTCTGATTGGTTCGGAGGATAATGATCCAGCATTACAGTTTTTAACGAATGATAATGTCAGAATGACAATAGAAGCGGATGGTGATGTAGGGATAGGTACAACGGCTCCAACAGGTGAATTTGAAATTTACAGTGATCCTGAACTCAATTTCAATCTACGAAGAGATGATGATAATGAGGCTGCCATGCTGAGCTTCAAGACCGATAATACAAATGACTGGAGATTTTTCACTCCTTCTGGGGGCAGTGATTTGTATCTTAGAAACACAGCAAATAGCAATGTGTTGTTTCTCCAACAGTCCACAGGAAATGTTGGTGTCAACACTAATGCTCCTTCAGGAAGGTTGTCCGTCTTTGATGATGAGAAAACGGCCATAACAATTAAAACTTCTAACAATTCAGCTTCAAATGGGCTTGCTTTTCAAAATTCGGGCAATTCCTTTTCGGCAGCTATCTACAGGGAAGATGCTGGATCTAATTCTGCTCATCTTGTTTTTGCAACTGACAATGCTCCACAGGCGGACATCGATAATTTGAGTCAGAGAATGATTATACAAAATGATGGGAATGTTGGAATAGGAACAACTCCTTCAGATGTTCTAGAGGTGGAAGGTGCTGTCGTCAGGAGAGGTTTCTTTCAGGCTTTTCACAATAATGGTACTGGTATTTCTGGTGGATATACCCCTATACCGCTGGTAGATATTGCTAGCTATCGAAATGATGATGATTACTACGATCATACTTCCGGATCTACTGACGTCACGATAGAAGAAATTGGTTGGTATAAGATAACTTTCAGTTTAAACCTCCAAAATGATGGCACCACTAAGACCGCTAGAGCTGGATTACATCTAAATGGTGTTCAGGTTACTGGCGGAGTAGCTTATAGGGCCTTGAATGGAACAGAAATTTCGAGTCTTTCCAAAACCATTCTAATTGAAACCACGTCCACTAACTCAGTATTATCATTGAGACTAATGGTGCATGATGGAGGAGGGAGTTACGTTGTTTTTGGGACACATTCAAACATTACAATAGAAAAAATCTAAGATTTTTCTCCAAGGAGTTCTTTCAGTTTGAACATTTCATCTCTCAATCTAGCAGCTTCCATAAAATCCATTTCTTTTGCGGCTTTCATCATATCACGTTCCACTTTCTTGATGGTCTTTTCCAATTGTTCAGTGGACATTTTTGAAATAATAGGATCTTCGGCAAGGTTTTCTATCGCATCAATTTCTTCATGCAGCTCTGGTTCTTTGACCTTTCTCCCTACTGCGGCTACACGAGTCTGTTTGATAATTTGCTCTTTTGATTTTTTCAATGCCTGAGGGACGATGTTGTTATCTTCATTGTACTTCTGCTGTTTGGCCCTTCTTCTATCCGTTTCATCAATGGTTTTTTGCATGGAATCCGTTATTGAATCAGCATACATGATCACCATGCCATTCACATTTCTTGCTGCTCTACCGACAGTTTGGGTCAAAGATCTTTCTGATCTGAGAAAGCCTTCTTTATCAGCATCTAATATTGCGACCAACGATACTTCTGGTAAATCTAGGCCCTCCCTTAAGAGATTGATTCCAATAAGAACGTCAAATTTGCCTAATCTTAAATCTCTTAAAATTTCCACTCTTTCTATAGTATCAACTTCAGAATGGATATAGCGACATTTGATTCCTAGTTTGGCCATATATTTCGCGAGTTCCTCAGCCATTCTTTTGGTCAAGGTAGTAACCAATACCCGTTCGTCTTTTTCGGTTCGAATAGCAATCTCGTCTAGTAAATCGTCCACCTGCGTTTCTACAGGACGAATATGGATTTGAGGATCTAATAGTCCCGTAGGACGAATGATTTGCTCAACAATAACACCTTCACTTTTTGTCAATTCATAATCTGCCGGAGTAGCGCTCACATAAATGACTTGATTTTGAATGCTCTCAAATTCATCAAATTTCAAAGGTCTATT
>JALEGO010000510.1 GCA_022763165.1 Flavobacteriales bacterium | reverse complement strand
GATGAGATTTTGAATGTCATTGAAGATGATAAACCTAAACTCGTTAAAGCAAAATCTTCTTCTACAAGAAAAACTCCAAAAACGACAAAATCCAAAGTAAAAGTTACATCCACGCAAAAACTTAAAGCAAAAAATAAAAAGGCCCCCATGACAAATGCGAAAAACAAAAGCAAAAAAAAACGCTTAAAGCAAGCTTAAGAGTTCATCCGTCATGAGAAAAACGTTTCTTCTTTTCATTTATTGCCTTTCGATAAGCATTTTCTCCTCTCTTAACGCAATCCCACGGAAAGTCATTATTACACGTCATGGGAATAAAGTTCCTGGAGGATTTTGTCTATCTCTTCAAGGACTTGAACGGGCTTCTGCCTTTGTTCATTACTTCTCAGATTTAAATACTTACCAAGCATCGCCCATAACTCATATCTTTGCAGCCTCTAGGAGAGGAAAGAAACCTTACATAAGATGCGAGCAAACCTGTAAACCTCTGGCAGATTATTTAAAAATTTCCATGAATACCGACTATGCGCCCGATCAACTTACTGAGGTAACCAAAGAAATCCTTACAAACCCAAAATATGATGATGCCTCCGTTTTATTGTGCTGGGAGCATAACCATATCCCTCCTCTGATTGTTGCATTGGGAGGAGATGATCCCGGCTCTTGGGATGATAATATTTTCGATCAAGTCTATCTTCTGAGGTATAAAAAAGGTAAAAAACCTCAGGTTCAAAAAATACTACAGCAACTCATGTATGGGGACAGGGCTACTTTTTCTGCCACACCATCTCCTCTTCCAGAAATTGCTGTTCCTTGTCCGAAAGATTTCTAACATGGCGGATTTAGAACCAGGCCTCTATCAACATTATAAAGGTAACTTCTACCAAGTCATTGGCCTTTGCAGGCACTCTGAATCCCTTGATATTTTAGTGGTTTATCAAGCTCTTTATGGAGATTATGGTCTGTGGGTCAGACCGCCTGAGATTTTTCAAAGTATGGTGGAGCTGAAAGGAAAACAAGTGCCGCGTTTTAAGTTCATAAAGTCCCTTAAAAGCGCACCGCCAACCTTACGGTAGAAAGTTCTTCTTCAATAGACTGATATTTTCACATGTTTTATATAGAGGTGGATGTTAAGCTGAATAACCTCTCAGCGTCCGTTTGATTTGCGCACAGTGATTTTTAACACCTCTCCCACAAAGGGGAGAGGTAATTCTTTTAAGCGGCCAAAGCTTTTTGAGCTTGATCCACAATGGTTTTAAAAGCTGCAGGCTCATGAACGGCAAGATCCGCTAGAACCTTACGATCAATCTCAATTCCAGCTTTGATAAGTCCATTGATGAACTTTGAATAGGTCAAACCATGTTCGCGAGCGCCTGCGTTAATACGCTGGATCCACAAACCACGGAAATCGCGCTTACGATTACGACGATCCCGATAAGCGTACTGTAGGGCCTTCTCAACACGTTGCAAAGCAATACGATAGCAGCTCTTCGAGCGGCCACGATACCCTTTTGCAAGCTTTAAAATCTTTTTATGACGGGCGTGGGCGGTTGTTCCACGTTTTACATGTGCCATATCTCAATCCTCCTATATACCATAAGGCATAAAACGACGTACAATTTTAGCATCACATTCTCTCATGATTGTGGTGCCGCGGGCGGTGCGGTTCATTTCATTTGAACGTTTCCGCATACCATGTCGTTTACCGGCTTGAGCTGTTATGACTTTACCTGTCGCTGTTAAGCGAAAGCGCTTTTTAACGCTACTCTTTGTCTTTAACTTGGGCATTTTCTCACTCTCTAAAGTTGTATAAATTAAGCTCCTCTTGGGAGCGCTCTAGGTCGGCATGCCCGGGAAAAAATCCCCTGCCTGGCTAGATGTGAAAGCATTTATATCAGGGCGTTCTTGAAAGTACAAGAAAATTTCAAAAAAAGCGTGATTTGGAGAAATATTTTAAAAACTATTCCTTTGCAGCTGCAGTCACCTCTTCAGGAGAGGCTTCAAACACTATGTCACGTAAATACTTATAATGAGGCTTAAGTTTACGATTAAGAATTTCAACATTTTTATTTAGCATATACATATTAATTTTAAGGAGTTGTTTTTTTATTTTAGATTTCATCGTTTTTTTGCTTCTCAAAATATCTATCTGAGAATCAAGGTCTTGAATTTTATCCTCAAGTTTTTCCCTTTTTAATCTTCCCTTAGCTATTTTCTCTAATAACTTATCAAGATTAAAATCTTTTTTTCTTAACATAAACATATTTATAGGGGCCATGACTTCTTCTGTAGGATTTAAACTTGCACCTTCTTTCTCTTTTTCAATATAATAACTTATCGTAAGACTTAATAAATTAAGTTCTTCCTCAAGTTTAACACCATAAAAACAAGACCCCCTCAGGCTTGGGTTCGCTCCATAAAGTAAAGCCCGAGCCCTTAAAGGATCTAAAACATCTTCTAAGTGGAAACTCGATGAATCTCCTCCTGCTAAGGGTGGATTTTTATACCCTCCCCACTTAATAATTTTATTAAAGTCAGCTCCTTTTTTTGCAAGTTCGTCAATAATTTCAAGTCGATCCTCTAGGGGCACATTTTGAGAAACTTCAGGGTATCGAGGATCTAAAGCCACATGCGCCAATGTATAAATCTGGCGATATCCCCAAACTACTAGCGCTTTATCGTTCACATCCTCTACTACTGATAAAAATTTTCTTACTAAATCTCGTTTACCAAGAGAGATGGCTAACGCTAAAGGATTCGTTTGATTATAATAAACGTATGTAATATTCTCAATTTTATATTTAAGGGAAGCTGGCCCCACCTCTGACGTTAGTTGGTTATGATCTAATTCATCTTCACTTTTTAAACTAGATAAATAT
>JALEGO010000051.1 GCA_022763165.1 Flavobacteriales bacterium | reverse complement strand
CACTCCTATTTTAAAGAAGGCTTCTATACAAGAGTTAATGAAGAGTATTCTCAAAACTACACTACCAATTATTTGGAAACAACTCCTAGAGATGATTTTCATTTTATCGGAAATATCTTCAGTAATGCTGATAAATGTTTTTCCGAGATTAACATAAGAGGCACTTCTTTCTCTGAGGACTGCACTCAAGCTCCTTTATTCCTAATAAATGGAGATGAAAGATCCATATTGTTTCCGCAGTCTTCAAATGATATAAATTCATGCATTGGGACCTATATCGAAATGTCCTTGGATCCAGCTTCATCTTACACAATTTTTGATTTTAAGTTTTATGATGAAAACGATAATGATTTAGGTCCTGTAGCATCTTTTGATTTTAACACAAATATTCTGAGTATTGCCACTCTTCCAGATTTGAGAAGTGGTACCATTTCATTAATTGATGGAAACTGTGAAATAGCTGTGAATTTTAACATTAACCCTTTGTATTGTTATCCACCAAAAGATTTTTGTGATGTTCATGTATATCCTAATCCATTCCTAGGCAATAGTTTGAGTATTGGAGATCTGACATTCGATGAGGGGAGGACATTTGAAAACATTGCAGAGCTTGAGATTGTAGATCCGTTTTACGGTTCATTATTTCAATTTACTCCTAATGTCCAGCATTATACTCTTCAAAACATCAATCAATATCTCCAAAATGGTAGTGTCTTTTTGATCAAGGCTAAAGATTCATCAGGAAAAGAGTGTCAGAGTCTCTTGGTAAAGTGATTATCCGTTTTTTGGTTTTCCATTTTCTAAATAATATTTTAACTCTTCTGCAATGGTGTCACCTGCCGAGCTCAATTTTTTGTTGATTAAAAAAGATAGCATTCTGCCCTTGATTCCTTCTGATTCTAAAAAGAATTCAAGTGTTACTTTTGTTTTATCTTCTCCTATTTGTTGCAAATACCAATGAGCATGTGCTAGCTTGGCTATTTCAGGTGCGCCTTTGTTAATATGATATTTTAAACTATAGTTTTCGGGGCTAAATTCATCTAATTCTTGAATTGTGGTACCCCTGGCTGTAATTGTTTCCCTATATAAATAGTCAAGACCATCTAATTTTGGAATGCCTCCAGGCTTTGAAGATGAAAAACTCGATGACCATTTATGAATATAGGCATATTGATTTCCCATAACTTCCCAAACTTCATCAATTGGTTTATTGATCACGAGTTCTGATTTGGTTTGAACCTTATTAGATCCAAAAAAATACAATAGCATTACTCCAACTATAGAGCTCAAGGCTATTATCGTAATAGCTTTTTTAATTTTTGACATCATAATCTTTATTTAATTATACTGCTTGGATGCACTTCCATAGAATGTGTGACAGACTTTTCAAAAAATGTTCGAGATTAATAAAGGACAATTACTGACAGAGTCGAAGTAAGTTTTTTCAAATAAAACATAAATATTATTTATGTATTTCATAAAATATATAAATTTTCATATATAAAAGTATTTTCTCATATTCGAATTAAATTTTAATTCATTTAAACTATGAGCACTTTAGAAATGGCAGAGACTAAATCAATAAATGACACCTCGGTACCCGTAAAAATTGCTGTGGCGAAAGGAGATGGCATTGGGCCAGAGATTATGGAGGCGACATTGAGAATTTTGAAGGCCGCAGGCGCCAATATTGATCCTGAATTTATTGAGCTGGGTGAGAAGGCTTATTTATCGGGCAATACTGCTGGCATTGAACCAAGTGCTTGGGGCACTATTAATAGAACAAATATAATTCTCAAAGCTCCAATAACTACACCACAGGGCAAAGGCTATAAAAGTTTAAATGTTACGCTTAGGAAGTCTTTAGGATTGTTTGCTAATGTGCGGCCGGTTGAGGCATATCATCCATATGTTGCGACTAATTTTCCCAATATGGATGTAGTGATCATTCGCGAAAATGAAGAGGATTTGTACGCTGGTATTGAGCACAGACAAACTCAAGATGTGTATCAATGTTTGAAACTCATTACAAGACCTGGATCTGAGAGAATTATTAGATACGCATTTGAATATGCCAGGGCATATGGTAGGAAGAAAGTCACCTGTATGGTGAAGGATAATATTATGAAAATAACTGATGGACTGTTTCACAAAGTCTTTGACGAAATAGCTCCGGAATATCCTGAAATAGTATCTGAGGTTCAAATCATTGATATTGGTTCTGCTCGATTAGCGGCAAAACCTGAAAATTATGATGTGATTGTAACAGCAAACTTATATGGTGATATTATCTCTGATATTGCGGCAGAAATTGGAGGTTCAGTAGGTATGTGTGGTTCTGCTAATATCGGGAAGAAAGTTGCGATGTTTGAGGCTATACATGGCTCTGCTCCAGATATTTCCGGTTTGGGAATAGCCAATCCTTCAGGACTTATAAATGCAGCTGTTTCAATGTTGGCTCATATTGGGCAAGCAGATATTGGAGACAAAATAAAAAATGCTTGGTTGGTTACCTTGGAACAGGGCTATCACACCGCTGATATTTATCAAAACGATTTAAGTAAAGAAAAGTTAAACACACAAGCCTTTGCTGATCGTGTAATCGAAAATTTAGGAAACT
>JALEGO010000509.1 GCA_022763165.1 Flavobacteriales bacterium | reverse complement strand
CGCTCAAGTTCATTCTAAAATAAAACCCATAGCAGATTCGCTGAAGTCCTTGATTCTTAATCCGAAAGATCTAGATTCTGTGCAAATGGAACACCAGACGAATAGAATTCTGGAATTGGAAACTAAGGTGCTCAAAAAAATGAAATCGTTTGATGAGTATACTCAGTTGTACATAAAGGCGCTGCAATGTTTGCGACTTGCTTATTATTCAGACACGTACGATTCAGCCATATTTTTGGGTAAATCTATTCTCGCCAACCGATATGAATTAGAAAGCGATTCCATTTATGCACAGATTGCTCAAATAATTGGAGACTCCTATCTCAAAACTTCTCGAGACGACTCAGCATTAAAATATTACTATTTGGCCTTTGATGATATGAAAAAGGAAAAGGACTTCTCTGGAATGTCTTACATTTTTCCAAGAATATTTGATATACATGATCTCAAAGGCGAGCAATTTCAATCCAGAGTGTTTTTATTGAACCAGATTGAATATTTACGAGAAAATTCTGACGATCCATATTTCATAAATGTCTGTAAAATAAAGCTATCATCCGTTTATGCCGAAGAAAGAGACTATGACAATGCATTGAAATATGGCATGGAGGCAATGCATTATTTTGAGCAATCGGCTAAAAATACTCAAAGGAAAACACTGGCGTACTTGTTGATTGGGAAGTTGCTTCTTAAAACAGGAAATCCGTCAGAGGCCATCAACAAATTTGATGTTGCCTCGCAAATAGCGGAAAAAGTCAATTATCAGCATGCCCAAGTTTTGGCAAAAATGGGTCGAATCGAATGCTTGATTGAAATGAAACAATGGAACTTAGCAAAACCTTTATTGCTTGAGGTGAGATCCCAAGCCAATAGCTTGAAAGAAAGTAAACTCGTTACTGAGCATGACAAATGGAACACACTTTTCAAAATAGAGATTCTTGATGCTACGATGAAATATGAACTGGGGGATTACCAAGCAAGCCTAGGGGTATTGCATGATGCGCTAATCAATGTAAAAGACATAACAAGAATTGATTTAGAGCGATTGATACGTTTTTATGAGCTTATGTATCAAACAAACGATAAGCTTAAGAATTTCCAAAAGGCATTAGTTTATCATCATCGATTTAAGCGTTTAAATGATAGTCTTTACACCATCCAGAGAAACGAAGATATTGCAAGGGTTCATGCGGAGTTGGATTTAAAGGAAATTGAAGTTGAAAAAGAGCGTTTTAAGAATTCGTTGATTATCGCTGAAAAAGAGGGAGCTCGACAGAAGTATCAAAAACGGTGGTACATTGCGGGTTTGATGACGACCATTTTACTCCTTGGAGCAAGTTTGTTTTCAATTGTCGCATATAGAAAAAGAAAAAAACTTGAAGCAGAATTAGCTAACACCACGATTTCATCTTTAAAGCAAAGCATAGCTGAAAAATCACTTCAGCTTCAAGAGGTGAAAAGTGAAATGCAAAAATCTAAAGTTAAACTACCAGAGCTAATTGAAAAAATACAAATGGAAAAGAATTGGGTTTCATTTGAGCCACAGTTCAAAGCCACCTTCCCCAAGTTTTATTCTAATTTGACTAATTATAAAATAGGGGAGGTAGACCAGAGATATTGCGTATTGCTAAAGTTGGGCTTTTCTAATAAAGAAATAGCCCAGATTCTAAGTGTAAATGCAGATACCGTTAAGAAGGCCAGAAATCGGCTTCGAAAAAAGTTCTCTTTAACGCCTGAAGTCGAATTAAATGGATTCATTGCAAAGGACTTGTAATTGATCAATCGATCAATCTGATAAAATTGATAGCCCAAAGGTTTAACTTCTAAGAAAGAAGCATTAATTTTGCTCGATCAATTTGTTCGGGATGTAGCTCAGCCCGGTTAGAGTACACGTCTGGGGGACATAAACAAATAATTTGTAAAGTTTTTCAAACCAACACTTTACAAAACTAAAAATATAGATTTGCTAGTAGTTTGCTAGTAAACGTTCTTTACAATAATGGAATTTCGGGATGTGGCGCAGTCCGGTTAGCGTACCGCTCTGGGGGAGCGGGGGTCGCAAGTTCAAATCTTGTCATCCCGACCATTTTAAGGCAAATACTGAGAAGTGTTTGCCTTTTTTGTTTCAGGAGTTGAAAAAAGTTAAACATATATGGCAAAATATGCAGAATCTAAATTGTGGGTTCAAGTTATTGGATCAAAAGAATCACATGATAAACTAAAGTCTCTTGAAAAGGAATTTAAAAGTGAAAGTGATCGTGCATTAGCAATTCTAGGTGCATCGGCCATTGATCATTCTCTTGGTGAATTACTTGAAAGAACTTTAATAAAGGTTTCTAAAAATCAAGAAAAGCTCTTGACAAGTGATGGTCCCTTATCTTCTTTTAGTTCAAGAATTGAGATTTGCTATAGGCTAGGAATAATTTCAATTAAATTAAGGAATAGCCTTCATCTCATAAGAAAAATCCGAAATGACTTCGCTCACAATATTGTTAGTCACAAACTTTCTGGCAAAGGAACATCTGATAAAATTATGACTTTGTTTAAGGATATGCCGTTGATAGCTAGCAATTACAAATCACAAAAAAGAGAAATAAGCGAGAGAAATATCCTTATTACATACTTTTCAAGTTTGATAATAATATTTGAAAACACTTTACTTTTAAAGCCACCATTTAAAGTAAATGATGATTTTCTGTTTGGATCCAATCCCTCAACACAGGATAATAGTCTTTAAAGAGTATTTAATTGTGTTAAACTCTTAGACAACGTAGAGATATTCTCTTCTAATGCATACAATCTTTTCTGAAAGAAATTTTTTGGG
>JALEGO010000508.1 GCA_022763165.1 Flavobacteriales bacterium | reverse complement strand
GGTTTATTACCAGTTCTTCTATATTGAATCCAGCTTTGTATCACAAAAACCTGGAGTATGTATACAAGTGTAAATATTGGGAGTGTTATTTGATAAAAGTTCATAATAAATCAATTTTTAATGTTTTCAATATGTACAATTTATTTTTTATGTGTTTCATAGGTAATAGTAAAATCGCCATTTGAAATTGGAGTAATTGCAAAGTAACCTAATGTTGGAGCGCTTATAGTGTCGTTCTTAAAGGCGCCCCTCATGTCAACTTGTAAATTGTAAAAATGTATTTTTTCATGGTGTTTACTTACCGTATAAAAACCTTTAGCAAACCATTTCATTTTTTCAACCAAATTTGGCTTAAGTGTTTGTAGAAGAGTATCATTTACAGGGTAGCCCTCAAAATGGACGCTTGTGTTTTTAAATATGGAATATTTAGCGATGAATAAACTGTCTTTGCTTTTAGCGACTCCATACCAATTTATACTTCCAATTCCTACAGGAACGGTGAGTAGAGCATTGTAATCGATTTTACTTGCTTTTAATTTTCTATCATAATTTTTTTTAACATATTCCTTCACGCACAAGGTTGAGAGCAAATAAAGAGTGCTCAAGATTATGCCTGCCTTATTAAAAATTGTTTTTAATCTACCCTTATTATAATTGCTGAAACTTAAAATTAAACCTAATAATAAGGGAATAGTATAGAAAGGGTCTACTATATTGATACTATCAAATCCTAGTCTAATATCAGAAAAGGGTAAAAAAAGCTGAGTTCCATACGTTGTAAAAGCATCCAAGAGCATGTGCGTAATTAAAGTAATCCAACTAAAAATCAATAACCTCCAAATTGAAACTTGCCGAGTCCATTTTATCTTAGAAAGCAAAAAGGAGATTAGAAATGCTCCCAGAACACTAAACAATATAGAATGGCTATATCCCCTATGAATGCTGATTCGCTCAACTGAGTCGTAAAATGACAAGAGTACAATGTCAAGATCAGGAATAGTGGCTACAATGGCTCCAAGTATAGCTCCTTTATTACCTATCTGTTTGCCTAAAACGGCTTGTCCAATTGCCCCACCCAATGCGGCCTGTGTAATACTATCCATTATTTTAAATTTTAATGCCCATGTCCCTCTCCATCTCCTTCCGTGTTCATCATCTTCGCAAGTAGCGAGAAAGACCCTGCGGTAACTAATTGAATACTATCTGCAATTACGCTGTCAACAAAATATATTTCCGAATATCCGTTATCCGTTACTCCTTTTTTCACCTCCGTCATTTCAAAATGATATACTTTTTTGTCTTTTTCAATTTGTTCACCCAGGAATACATAGACAAAATATTTCCCCCCTGATAGTACAATAGCTTGTTGCTGAACCGCATTCACTTTATTTTCATTTAGCTCAATAGAAGCCGTGATATACATTCCAGGTAGAAGGTCGGTGTCTTCATTCTCCAAATGAGCATGAACTCGAACCGAGCGGTCGGCATCAATCTTTCTTCCGATAAGATATACAGTTGCCACACGTTCTTTTCCATTGTCGTTAGGTAAAGTAAACCTGACTTTTTGCCCAATTTTGAGTTTGACAACATCTTTTTCATAAACGGTTAGTTCTGCATGTAAATGTTTAGTGTTAACAATCTCAAACATAACATCGGTTGGATTAGCGTACTTGCCAATGTTCACATTTACCGCAGACACATAGCCATTGATTGGCGAGTAAATTTTCACTTTTCTGGAGAGGTTGTCTTCTGATAATTTAGAAGCATCAATACCAAGAATGGCCAGTTTCTCTTGCAATCCTTTTACCTGTATCTTCATGCTGATATAATCTGACTTGGCCTGCTGAAAGATCTTCCCAGAATTTACATTTCCCTTGTATAATTCTTCCTGCCTTTTAAATTCCTGTTCAAGGTATTCCAACTTACTTTTCTTGTCCAGGTAATCTTGTTGTAATTGCACGTAATCAGGATGTTCCATTGTTACCAGTATTTGCCCCTTCTTTATTTTCATGCCTTGAAGGAGTTCTGTGCTAACAACAAACCCACCCAAAGGAGCAGAAATACTGACCAGATTTTGCGGGGGAGCATCTATTATGCCATTTACCCTTAACGCGTTGCTCAGGGTTCTTCGTTCTATTTTCCCTAATTCAATTTCTGCCACTTTATATTGAGCTTCAGAAAGCTCTACAACCGTTTCTTCTTCCTGGTGTTTGGTTTCCATATTTTGTACAGACTCTTCCTGTAAATTGCTACATCCGGTGAAAATAGCAAGGTTCATTATCATTACCATGAACAATAAATTATATGAGCTGCCTTTATAGTGATTGATTATTATCTTCATTTCTATATCTTTTTTACGATTTGTAATTATTTAATTCCTGACAGGTATTCTAACTGAATCACAGACTGGTTATACCTGTTCAGCGATTCCAACCAGGCGGTTTGAATAGCCATGCTTTGATTGACTACCTGTACATATTCAAAGTAGCCGATGGAACCACTTTTAAATTCTTTTTTTGCGTTTTGCAGCATTAATTCCGACTGCCCTAACGCGCTGGTTTCATAATATTCAAGGCTGTTTTTATATTTTATGTATTCCTGAACTGCCTGGAGATACATTCCTTCCAGCTTCTTCTGATAGCTTTCATAGTTGCTTTCCGCAATTCCAGCTTTGATTTTGGCAGCTTGTACTTTGGCTATTTGGGGTTTTACCCATATCGGTATAGCAATGCCCACCTGAAAGCCTGTAAAGCGATTGCTTGAACCAAAATACTGTTCAGTTCCGTTGATGGTCTGCGTACCGATTAGCGACTGATTAAAGTAACCAAGTGTTATGTCGGGCATCATCTTCGCTTTTTGAAGCGACTGCTGTTCTTCCTGTACTTTAATCTGTTGTTGTAAATAAGCCAATCCCGGATTATTGTTGTAGGAACTACTATCCGTCTGAATCATTAAACCCCTTTTTGCCATTTTCCCTTCATCCTCAATTTCAACTGGGTTATCATTATTTAATAGGGTTTTCAATTGTGTGCTGCAAATTTGCACATCAGATTCAGCCATTTTTAAGCGGTTTCTGATTTCCATGAGCTGTGTTTCCGCAGTAGTTTTTTCGAGCAAACTACTCTCACCGGTTTTGTATCTCAGATCCGCAGCTTTGGCAAAATCCACATAGATACTATCTAATCGTAACAGTAACTTCTGTTTTGTTTTTGCATACGCCAATTGGTAGTAAACGGACTTGACTTGGGTTGTGAGTTCATTTTCTGTAACCTCTTGTTGCAACTCACTACTTTTGATGTTTGCATTGGCAACATTGGTGTTCTTCGCATAAACAGTCGGAAAAGCAAAGGTTTGAGAGACATCAAAGTAGTTGTCATTATTGATAGTACTGTTGTACTGTCCATGCTGCCAGTTGAACTGTGTTTTGCCAATGTCCAGACTGGTTTTTTTCATTTGCTCGTTCCATTCCACTTCCTGCTTTGCAGCTTTTATAGTCGGGTTGTTCTGTAAGGCCATATTGACAGCTGCATCCAAAGAAAGCGTTTGTACACTATCGCTTTTTGCCTGACTTATTGCCGGAAAAAGAAAGATTCCGAGCAGTAAGAGCATGGTATTTATTTTTACTTTTTTCATTCCTTTTTCAAAATAGATATACAATATAGGCAAGACAATAAGGGTTAAAAAAGTAGCCGTAAATAGTCCGCCAATTACTACGGTTGCTAACGGACGTTGCACTTCGGCTCCCGATGAATTGGATAATGCCATTGGTAGAAAACCTAAAGAAGCGACCAAAGCTGTCATCAACACCGGTCTTAGTCGGACTTCCGTACCTCTCAATACTCTTTCCTTTAAATCAGTAATGCCATTTTCTTTTAGTCGGTTGAATTCTGCTATTAGAACAATGCCGTTCAGTACCGACACACCAAACAAGGCTATAAATCCAACACCCGCAGAAATACTAAAGGGCATATCTCTGAAATAAAGTGCAAAGACCCCGCCAATAGCCGATAGCGGAATGGCGGTAAAAATCAGGATAGATTGTTTAACGGATTTAAACGTGAAGAACAATAAGGTAAATATGAGTAGTAAGGCTACCGGTACGGCAATAGAAAGTCGTTGTCTGGCTTCCACCAGGTTTTGAAACTGTCCACCGTAGGTAGGATAATAACCTGCAGGAAAATTAATGTTCTTATCCACCTTACTTTTGATTTCTTCTACAATGCTTTCTACATCCCGGTTTCTTACATTGAATCC
>JALEGO010000507.1 GCA_022763165.1 Flavobacteriales bacterium | reverse complement strand
CAGCATGCACACTCTTTAATAGATCAACCAATAAGAATACGGAAAAAGATAACAGCAAAGTTTGAGGCTTATTGCTTTGACGTTTCAGAACCGGTTTTACAACAGAACGCTTCATTGTAAATCACCCTAGAAATTAATGGCTTACGACCTCCATTTCTGTCTTATGCGTCCTTACTATAAATATAGGACACCCCACTAAAAGCGCTTATTTTTCTTAACTATATGAATAATATTAATAAAGCTGGGACTAGAGAGATTTTTCCCCGATGAAGAAGCAATAGGTACTGGGGTTTAGACTCAAAAGTCTCTTATTATGGGTCAATCCTAGTAGGCTAATCGTTTTTTTTAATCAGTAAAAATACTTAAATTAGTCATTTTCTTACATTTTTCCCCTATAATTTTTTACAGGACAGTTGAGGAGGGAAGTTTGTTATGCCGCAAAACTACAAACAAAAACCTGCGTTCCAATATGGCCACGAGATAAACGAAATTTGTCAGCCGTTATTCTCAAACACCGATATTGGGTTCTTTGAATTTATTCGTAGCCAAAATGATGGTAGTTACATCACCTACTGCTCATCATTAGATTGGCTAGATCACTACTTTAAGGAGGAGCTACATAAAGACACCTGCTTTCATGGAAAAGCTGACAACTATAAGAAATCATACATACTCACTGAAAACTTAAAACATAGCCAAAATATTGTTAAAGATTGCAAAGAGCAATTTAAAATTAATAATTGCTTAGCAGTCGTTTGCCCATGTGAGAAGCATGTCGATACTTTTCTGTTTGGAAGTGAAACTGAAGACAAGCGAATCTATGACTTTTACTTTAATAATATCGATTTACTAGATCGCTTCATTTACTATTTTTATGATACGGCGTCGACACTGATTGATCGCCATGCAAAGGATCGCTATAAGTTCCCGCATAATTCATCATCGGTAATTAAAGAGGAGCTGAGTTCATTTGAAAGGAAAGTAGGCTTAAAACGCAGTCTAGAAGTCAATAACTATAATCTTCAAGGAATTTGTGATTGCAGCCTAAGTAAACGTGAAGTGGAATGTCTGTATTGGCTTGAGCAAGGTAAAACAAGCGATGAGATAGGCATTATTCTAAATATATCTGGCAGGACTGTTGAGTCGCACTTGTCTCGAATCAAGAAAAAACTGAACTGTTATAAAATGTCTCGCCTTGTATCAATCATCAAAGAATACGGAGTTCTATAACGAAAATAGACACTAATGGAGTCATTCAAAAGGTTTTGGGTTGGAGATTGCTCTCCAACCCAAAAGAGTGTCGGGCACAATAATTATATTCCTCCTTTTCTACTAACAAAAAAAACGTTATCTCTTATTTAAAAGTTTACCCCAGTTTGTCAATTTCACTCACCGTAAAAATACGCAGTCAATAATGAAAGCTGGCAACAAACCATTAATCATGTAAAATATTCGCGTTATGGATAACAATATAACTTTATTAATCACAAGAAAAATTAATGTAAACACTCCGTTTCCATTCATACTATACCTTGCTTTAAACGCATGGCTAAGTTTGATGTATGGACCCATTCTTATAAATGAAATAACAAAGGTACTTTTATGACATACTGTGTTGGCTTAACAGGAGGAATAGGAAGTGGAAAATCAACAGTCACCACACTATTTCAAAAACTTGGTGTCACCATAATAGATGCTGATGAAATTGCTCATAACATTACAAAACCTAACACCTACTGCTACGAATCGATTGTCGAACATTTTGGAAATAATATTCTTCAAAGTGATGACTCACTAAATCGAAAAATGATTCGCGATATTGTTTTTAAAAACCCAGAAGAGCGCAAATGGCTAGAAGCTCGCTTACATCCTGTTATACGCGAGGCGATGAAAGAGCGAATAGCTAAATCAAATGCGGTTTATAATATTTTAGTTATTCCTTTACTTGCCGAAAAAAATGCAAAAAACCATAACTATTTAAATCGTATATGCGTGATTGAAGTACCGATTGAGCAACAAATTCAACGGACAATCGAACGTGACCATATCACAGAGGCGCAAGTTCGTGAAATTTTAGCTACCCAAGCCACTAACGAGGAAAGGCTTAAAATTGCAGACGACATCATTTACAATGGCGGAGATTTAAGTGAGTGCCGCAACCAAATTCTCGAACTCAACCAAAAATATTTATCCCTAGCTGAAAAGGAGAAATAGAATGAACACATCAAACCCTGAATTCTCTGTAAAAGACTCTCATCTAGGAAAAGCGACTCAATACACTTTCCAGTATGATCCATCACTTTTATTCCCAATATCGAGAACGCCGAATCGTACAGCTATACAAGTTCCAGAACCATTACCATTTGTAGGCTACGATATCTGGAATGCCTACGAGCTTTCATGGCTAAACAACAAAGGGAAACCTCAAGTAGCCGTAGGCGAATTTATCATTCCGCATGACTCACCAAATATTGTTGAATCAAAATCCATTAAGCTCTATTTAAACTCACTGAATAATACAAAAATGGCAAACATTGACATGGTAGCTCAAACAATAAAAAAAGATTTAAGCAATGCCGCCGGTAAAGAAGTTTCTGTACGGCTCTCGCTGGTTTCTGAAATTGACGATATTAGAACAGAGTCTTTCACTGGAACATGTATCGATGGTCTTGACGTTGAAATCCAT
>JALEGO010000506.1 GCA_022763165.1 Flavobacteriales bacterium | reverse complement strand
TCAGAGTTTTTGTAAGCAATGCTTGAAAAAAGAAAAAGAATCAAAAAGAAGAGCGTTTTTCAGCTTTTCTTTTCTAAAAATCTCAATGTTCCTGCTTATCTTACTTTTCTTATAGGTTTAACTCTCGGTTTTGTCCTTTATCCGACAGTTTATCCTCCTTGGCTCACCTCATCTTCAGAAAAAGCACCTCTTCGCGTTTGCTTTAGCCCTGAGGGAAAGTGCACAGATAAGATTATAGATGCTATTCACTCGGCTCAATCCTCTATTTCTGTGGCAGCCTATGCTTTCACATGTCCTCGAATCGCTGAAGCTCTGAGGGATGCTTATAGACGAGGTATTGACGTTAAGCTTCTCATTGATAAATCTCAACTTAAAGAAAAATATTCTCAACTTTCCTTTCTCCTTAAAGAAGGGATCCCTGTCTATATTGATCCAGCAGAGGGTTTGGGGCACAATAAAACAATGCTATTTGATAATCGCTGGGTTCTTACGGGTTCATTCAACTGGACACGTGCAGCAAATTCAAAGAATGCTGAAAACATTCTTCTTATTGACGACCCCTCCCTTGCTCAAATTTACCAGGAAAACTGGGAAAATAGAGTGGAGAGGGCAAAGAGAATTTCTGGATAATTGGGAAGAAGAGTCACTCAATGTCCGAAACTTAAAAATTTGATATTTGTAAAAAGAGAGTTTTTGTTTTTGAGCTTTCAATATATCTGTGGATTGCTTAAACTTCAAATTATATGAATCTGCACAAAAATATTATTTGCATATTTTATATAAGGGATCTATTATAAATCATAATATTATTTAAAAGTGAGCCATAAAATGAAGAAAATTAAAATCTTAAGTTTAGCTCTTCCTCTTTTTCTTAATGCAGGAGAGGGAAGGTGTGTTCATTTTATTGAATATTCGGGTTTTGGGGTTGAAGATCCTCCACGAACGAGTAGCACTTCCCTAAACATTAAGCTCATCCTTGAAGAAGATATTCTTAAAAGAGAGGAAAACGATATTGAGGGAATTAATTTGAGTGCAAATCGTTTAACAAATGAAGGTGTGCACTATCTTATTGATACCCTTACAAGCCCTGAGCATGCTTCTAAGTTTAAGAAGTTAAAATATCTTAATTTACTAGCAAATCCGGTAGATCTTTCTGTTTTAAGTATTTGTAAACCACTTTTAGAACAAGATCAGTTTAAGTTTCTTGACCTGCGGCACACACATGCTATGGACACAGCGGGTTTTTCTTATGCTTTAGAAAATGAATTTAAAACTGTAGCTCATAAAATAATTTATATATCCCCTAGAGATTTACATGCTTTTAAAACAAAAAAAGGGATATATGAGCCACACAGAAGGTATCATGACCTAAACTTGTGGCAACCCTAAACTTGCGGCAATAAATATGAGTATAAATTTTTAGTCATGGTACCTTTGGGCTAAGTTTTCCTTCATTGTGTCATATACAGTCTGATTTTATGTTTGATAAATAGCTCGTTGGCTTGTCACAAGGTGTTTTTTATGTTTTATCTATTATCCTGAGCTACTCTATAGTTCCTTGATATGACTCATTAATTTTATTAATCTCATCTTCTGTATACTCTTTTCCTTCTGTATGAGAATAGAAATGGCTTTGGATAGAAATATGAGCCTTTGAAAGACTTGTAACGTCTCTTCCGTTTTCATGATTTGAATATGAATCAACACTCTTTGTAAGCTCACGACTATTAATTCTTTCCGTTCCCATTGGTGTGCTATAGGGGATCCGTGATGACACACTATAAACAATGAAAGGATCAAATCTAGGTTCTTCGTTATGGTTCTGAATAAACTTCGTTAATTTAGCAGCAATGCCGTTTGTATGTGCATGATCTATAGTTAAACACACTGCACATCTCTCACACATATCGCGAGTAGAAAAAAGATTAAAAAAAGCTCCCTGTATCTTGGTATGTCCAATACATTTTCTAATAAGAAATTGTTTGAGTTCCTCTGCAATCTCATTAAAATTAGTCTTTAAGTGATACATAAGAAGCTGTTCTGAATGTTGAAAATGACTCACTTCCATTGTATTAAGATCCATAAGCATTTGATCTCTATTAAAGGGCAGATGAGTATCTTCAGCAAAATCTCTTGGAGGAGCTTGTAAGCGTCTCCAAGCAAAATTTACATGATTTGTATTTAAAACGGCTTCTTCCTCTTTTAGCTTTTGTTCAAAATCTACGCTAAGGCTTTGAAGTAATTTGATATAACTTTCAGGAGAATGTTGTTTTCTTAATTCTTCGCTTTTATTTGACCATATAGCTTCTCCGAGTAGTCTGTTGGCCATTACATTATTTCTGAGGTTATTTACGTATTTCTTTATACTTTCTCTGATTTTTGATTTTAGTTCTTTATATTCTTGAAAATAAATGTGAATATTTTGTAAAATCTCTTCCTCTAGAGGAAACGCATTAGTAATTTTTTTTAATAATTTTTTTGCACTTTTCACTCTATTTCTTTTTATTTTTTTCATAAAATTTTCATGAAGAGCCTGCTGTAGTTTTTCATCTCTTTGTCTTTTTCTCAGATTAGTTAATTCTTTGATTCTTGAAATCAGTTCTTCTCTTTTGACAATAAGTTCATTTTTCTTATTATTATATTCTTCTAGAGGAATTTCCTTAAGAGAGTGGAGAAGGTCTTCTGCGGTTTTATATTTTCTATTGTCTAGCATTACTTTTAAAGATTTTATAAATGGATTGGATGTAGCCTGCTCCACGCCAAGATTTGAAAAGAATGGATTTTTATTCCCTTCCTCATCTAATGCCCTAATTTCAAACGGAGGGGAAGTTTTAAGTAAGCCACCATCTTCATAAACAAACTGTATATTTCCTAAAGCAATATTAAGATAATCAATACCTTCTTGTATTTCCTTTTCTTCTGCACGTTTAGACATCGTTTGATGGTTTTTTAAAAGGTTAAACTCTTTATCGCGAAATGAAAAGCGAAGAGATCTATTCCAATGAATACCAGTATCTGTAGTAGAATGAGGACAATCATCGCGGTGACAGCCAAACGAAGAGGGAATAAATCCAGATATAATTATGCAAGTGACTGCAAAGAATTTTATGAACTTCATAGTAAAATTACCTTTAAAATCAGTTTATTAAATAGCGATATTCTTTCTCAATAAGAAATAAATAGAAAAAAATTCTTAGCATATTATTAATAGAAAATACAATAATTAAATTAAAGTATAAAAGCATTACGTTGTTTGCTGACCGAGACAAGACAATTTAGAAGAATATATTATATCCTAGTGGATTGGTTATCTAACTTCTCTCCCATGGAGATTTCATCTTGTAATCAACTTTTGCGCACAGTTCTCTCAGCCCTGCGCATTCCGCTGAAGATTGTCAGTGATTCCGCTCCAAAGTTGCTGGCGATTACGATTAAAGTTGCCGTTTTATCGGAGCGTTAGCGACGTGCAAATTATCTCTTTAATCCCTCCTAAAATGCAAGAATATTTTCATCATTTTTGCCACTCATCCATGAACCTCCTTTCAGTGAGTTTTCTAATCACTATTTATTTTGTGTTTGAGATGAACCTTGTTTCTCTTCCTGTGAGTTACTTAATTGCTTTATTTCATTTAAATTGTTGTTTTTCTTGCGCATAGATTCCCCTTTTAATTCAATCTTATGGGCATTATGGATCAAGCGATCTAAGATAGCATCTGCAAGGGTCGGATCCCCAATGAAGTCATGCCAGTGCTTGAGAGGAAGTTGGCTCGTGACAATCGTTGAGGCACATTGATGCCTATCATCCAAAATTTCCAGAAGATCACGTCTATGCCCCTCATCCATAGGACTAACACCCCAGTCATCTAAGATGAGGACTTGGCTTTTAGAGATTTGCTGGATTAATTTTAAATACCTTCCATCTCCTTTGGCTAAAGCAAGTTCTTGGAATAAACGAGGACATCTCATATACCGAACCGTAAATCCTTCAAGACACGCTTTATGCCCTAAAGCTGAGGCAAGAAAGCTTTTTCCTGTTCCCGTTGGTCCTATCAGCAAGAGATTTTGATGTTCTCTTATCCACTGGCAGAAAGATAGAGTTTGCATGACGGCTTTTGAGAGACCTCGGGTCGGATCATAGTCAATATCCTCCATAGAGGCCATTTGTCTTAGATTGGCGTTTTTTAAGCGCTTTTTAATGCGGTTGTTTTCACGAAGCCACCATTCACGATCGATCATCAGAGAGACCCTGTCTTCAAAGCTAAGTGACTGCATATCAACTTGTTGAAGCTGCTCTTGCAAGGACTCAAGCATACCCTGGCACCGCAACTGGCGTAATTTATCAAGTAGAGGGTGTGTTAACATAGTATATCTCCATAAAATTAGTTGTAGTAGTGAGACCCACGAACATTGCCATGTATAGTGGGAGAGGTAGATTTAAGATCTGCCGCTGGAAGCGGCTGCTGATCCAATCCTCGCTTGAGGATGGATTCGATGCTCTGATACCGTATTGCTCCTATCACAAGAGCTCTCTTGGCTGCGTTTTCTAAGCGATGCTCTCCATAGCTTTTTCCTAAACGTAAAATTCCTAAACACGCTCGAAAGCCTTGTTCTGGAATAGCTCTTGATTGGATGACGGATTCGATGAGCTTTCCAGTAGAGGGGCCTATTTTTTTGGCCCAGCTCAACAATCGTTCGGGAGTCCATTCAACATGGGCCCTGTGAGCTTTTGGCATATGCTCCCGGATTGTTGTGTGCCCTGGGCGGAAAGATCTGAGATGAGAAGCTATCCTCTGATTTTGATAGTAACACTCAATCGTTGTTCGGGTAATCCGTAAGGTCACTTCTTCCTTGATATAAGCATAGGGGACACTATAAAAGTGCTTTTCAAAGGCAATGTGGTAATCAATATTTACCTTTGCTTTCTTCCACTCTGCATATTGATATCTCTCTTTCGGTAAAGGCTGTAAAACAGGCTTGTCGATCAGTAAGAATTGAGACAAACGAGACCCTGGAAGATCTTGAAAGGATCTGTGGTTATAGTCTCTTAACAAGGGAGCAAGGGCTTTGTTTATATCAGCAACACTAAAAAAGGTATGATGACGTAAAGGGGCTAAAATCCTTCTCTGTATCCCTTGGACACCCACCTCTACCTTGGCTTTATCACAAGCTTTTCCGGCACGTGCAGGGATAATAGCTATATTATAGTGACAAGCAAAATCCTGATAAGTTATATTGATATCAGGGTCATAATGATGAGCTTTTGTCACGCCAGACTTAATATTGTCTGGAACCGCTGCATTGGGAACACCCCCAATAAACTCTAGGGCTCGAACATGGGCTTCAATCCAACAGGGAAGACTCTGGCTCTCACAGGCTTCGACATACGTATAATTTGAGGCGCCTAAAACAGCGACAAAAATTTCTGCTTTATAAATTTCTCCAGTCAGTTTATCAACCCAAGGAACTGTAAGACCAGAGTTCCTATGATGCATTGAGATAGGGTGAGATTCTCCATTTAAAATTCTGAGGCTTAACTTTCAGAAAAAATAAATGGAGAACCAAGATGATTGATAAACGAGATTACACAGGGAAAATAGTTTATATGGGAATAGATGTTCACAAAAAAACGTACTGCTGTGTGAGTATATGTGAGAATGAAATTGTAAAAAGAGATACAATTTCCGCTCATTCAGAAGGATTGTTAAATTATATGAACAAGTTTTTTCCAGGAGCAAAAATTAAGAGTGCTTACGAGGCAGGGTTTTCAGGATTTCACTTGCATCGATATCTCATCAAAAATGGATGTAACAATATTGTTGTTCATCCTGCATCAATTGAGGTTTCCTCAAGAGATAGGGTTAAAACAGATAAGAGAGACGCTTTAAAAATCGCGACCCAATTATCTGCGGGTCGCTTGCGTGGAATTTATGTCCCGAGCGTAGAACAGGAAGCCAAAAGAAACGTCAGCCGCCTGAGGGCAAAATTTTGTCAAAGTCGTACACGCGTAGGCACACAGCTCAAAAGCTTATTGTTGACTCAAGGGCTCATTGATGGAAATGACAATACAGTGATTTGCAAAAAATGGATAAACCAAAAATTAGGAGAAATTGAAGAAGGAAATTATCAAGAAAATTTGTATTATACAGCAAAGCAATATGCAGAGGAGTGGGAGTCCTTAACCTTAAAAATGAAAGATGTTGA
>JALEGO010000505.1 GCA_022763165.1 Flavobacteriales bacterium | reverse complement strand
TATCCGTTGGGAGGATCAATACTCCTCCGGTTTTTAAATATTGAATAGCCTTTAGAAGCTCAGCGTTAGACAAAGTAATTTTTTAGAGCTAAAATAAGACAGAAGTCCTGAAAATACCTATTAGTTTCGAATTTGAGTCAATTGGGTATTCCAAATAAACGAAGTTGTTATTTGGTCGTTGATGAAGAAATACTGTTGACCATAGATATTATCTACTTTCTTGAAAACAGTTTTCTTGTTATCAATCACAAAAGTTTGAAAGTGAATAGTTTTGTTTCCTCTCTGAACAGTTTGCTCATCGAATGAATCCATTGCAGCCATTTCATGCTGAATTTTCACGGGAATTTCTTCTTCGATTTTTACTTCTTCAATTACAGGCGTCTCATCGACAATTTCTTCTTTCTTGTTCTTCCCAAGCAGATCATCTATGAGTTTTATTTTCTCTTTAGGCTCTTTAGCCATTGGTCTGAAACCTAAAGCTCCTACATAACCGCTTCTAGCATCCAAGTATTTTTTCTCATCAAATTTCTCATCAGCGATTTTCATCTCATCAGAATAATTTTCATCTCTTATAACCCTTTCGTTATAAACTTGGGCCCATAGCTTCTCAACTTTCTTTTGAATTTCACTATTGTATTTGATATCATACGAGAATTCTCCAGTCTTAACATCGTATACAATTTTCGCGATGGGCTTTGTAAGAATAGAAACATCTAAATCCTCCACTTCCTGAAATAGATCAACATTAATGTCTTCGAATTTATAATTCTTTTGAATGTCGCTTCTATTAATGCCTTTTGTATTAATGTTGATAATCTTGGTAATATAACCTTCTCTAGAGAATTCAATCAAATAATCAGAGCCAAGAGGCAATTTAAAAGAGAAATCACCATTTTCCTCAGATTTGGTGTAAAGGTTTGGGACACCATTCTTAAGAACAACAATATCACAGCCAGACATTTCATCTGGAATTTCATAAACAGTTCCAGTAACAAGAAGATGATTTTCAGAAGCTTTTACTCCAAAAATCGAAGTTGCAAACAAAAGGAGAAATAAACAATATTTAGCTGTTGTTGTCATTGTCGGTACAAAATTATAAAAAAAACGAAATGATTCAAATTTTATTTTAAATGTCAATAAATTTTTCTCGTTTAAATTTTGACCGATATGTTTTTTTGAATTAAAATTCTGCATGATTTGTTGTTTGCGTTATTTTATTTTAGTCTCAGTTTAAAATTGTCACATTATCATTATATATACACTTAACAATTATCATACCCTATTATTTTTTTATCCTAAGGTGATATATTAAATGGTTAATGTATAAAGTGTAATCCACAATTTGCATCGGTATTTTTAGGTATTTAAAAAATCTGAATTCGTTCATATTACTTATTATGAGAACGAAGAAATTTAAGATTAGGGGTCAGTGGTTAACGATTAATTATACTTTCTTTGTGATACAATTAATAATTATGAAAGTATTCTTTGGAATAGCAATTGTTCTGATTTCTTGCGGCTTAGCTAAGGGACAGCACAGCGTTCTTTTTAAAAATGGAGATTCTAAAAAAGGTATTATCATGGAGTTGAGACATGACACGCTTTTTTTCGTTGAGGCTCAAAAGATGAAGAAATATCATATTTCTAGAGTTAAGTCACTTTTCTTTGATGAGTATATTCCATATGATGGTAAGTATTCTGAATCCATACCTGAAAGGACAATGAAATCCGGAACGTATATAATTCGCTATCGCATTAAAGACCGAAAAATGATTACAGCTCCAGTGATTTCTAACGGCACTGAGCAACAAGGACGAGTTGTAGTCGATATTGTAATTAATAGGAACGGGAATGTGATCAAAGCAAAAGCCGGAGCGAATGGTTCTACAACATCCAGTGAGTATTTATATACGAAAGCAAAGTTCGCAGCACAAGGCGCTAGATTCGATGTGTCTAAAACTGGCCCAGTGGAAGTTGAGGGGACTATCACAATAGATTATTAATTACTGAATGAAACCTAGATATGTATTAGCAATCGATCTTGGGACTTCAGGACCTAAAATTCTTCTAATTTCTGAGGATTTAGAAGAGGCAGCGTCAGGCTTTGAACCAAATTCAGTTCAATTGTATGATGGAGGAGGTGCTGAACAAGACCCTCAAGAGTGGTGGGATTCAATATCTAGGGGAATAAAAAAAGTCATTTCGGATGCCGAAATAGACAAAAATCAAATTGTTGGTATTTCTTGTACCGGACAATGGTCTGGCACCGTTGCAGTGGACAAAAATGGTCAAGCGTTGATGCCAGCTGTCATATGGTTGGATTCAAGAGGGGCAGAGCCTCTTAAGAAAGTGACAGGAGGCTTTCCAAATGTGGAGGGATATGGACTCTCCAAAATCATGAAATGGATACGACTTTCAGGCGGTGCACCTGGTCATTCCGGAAAAGACCCGATTGCTCATATTTTGTATATCAAAGAAAAGTTTCCCAAAATATATGAGGAGACCTATAAATTTCTTGAACCCAAGGACTATATTAATTACCGGTTGACTGGCAAGTTCATTTCTACAGTTGACACTATGACTTTACATTGGGTCACTGATAATCGTAAAATTGACGACATAAAGTATGACGATGGGCTCTTAAGGTTGTCAGCAATTGATAGAGATAAATTGCCCGATATGATAAAATCAACAGATATTGTTGGTGAAATAAGCAAATCTGTCGCAGATGAATTGGGCCTTTCAGAGCAAACGGTTGTTGTAGGTGGTACTCCGGATGTACAATCCGCTGCGATAGGCGCTGGAACAGTTTCAGATTTTCAAGCCAATCTTTGTATTGGGACATCAGCATTTTTGACTTGTCATGTACCGTTTAAAAAAACGGATATTTTCCATAATATGGCTTCTTTACCATCAGGCATTCCTGGGAAATATCTCTTGATGAATGAACAGGAGTCGGCTGGGGCATGTATCAATTTCCTAAAAGAAAAGTTGCTTTTTGGGAATGATGCCTTGGCGAATAAAGAGATCACGGATTCTGAGGTGCATCAGATTTTTGATCAACTGGCTTCTGAAGTATCAGCAGGTTCTGATGGATTGATTTTCACACCATGGTTGTATGGTGAGCGTTCCCCTATTGAAGATCATAATATTAGAGGAGGTTATCACAATCTTAGCTTGAAACATTCAAAAGGTCATCTTATCCGTTCAGCAATGGAAGGAGTGGCTTTGAATATCAGATGGTTGAAGATATATGTAGAAAAGTTTATTTCCAAGGAGGTAGATACAATCAATATAATAGGTGGAGGAGCAAT
>JALEGO010000504.1 GCA_022763165.1 Flavobacteriales bacterium | reverse complement strand
GAAGTGGCGTGGACTCTCTACACTTTAGTATTTATGGACAAGATCGACCAAATGGAAGTTGGTCCGATGTATGGCGTTATGAGAATTTAAGCTTTGATGTGCCAACTCAGAAGTGGATGGAGTTAGAATTTTTATTCATAGAAGGTGATGATCAGAATGGTAGATTTTACTTTGCGGTTACGCCAGAAAATCAGCCCAAAACAGTCATTTTTGATATTCAAAATTGGACGCATGCTCCAGGAGCTTCAAACCCAGATGGTATTGGTCATTTTAATCCTTTTAAACTTTATACTTCTGATGACATCGTTGATTATATTAGAAACAACGGTGGAATAACGCAAGTATACTGGGATGATTTTGAACTTTGGCAAGACAAAAACATAGTCACGGATACATATATCAACAGTGTTTCTGAAAAATGCGGACCAACTTTAAAAAGCCATTATTCACGAGATCAATTATCGAACCTTTTTCGATTACAGGACATGATGATCCGGGATCTATTAGGGCATGAGATTACAACTTTTGATCAGCTGTCCAATGGGCTATACTTGTTGAGTCATAGAAATTGTCAAAAAGAAAAATATTCGAAAATTATAGTGCATGACTAGCCTTGTTGGTGCATCATGCAAAGAATAAGTAAGCAATAAAAATAGCAGCGATAATTCCAGCAGCGTCTGCTATTAAACCACAGGTTAGGGCATGTCTGGTTCGATTAATGCCAACTGCCCCAAAATATACGGCTAAAGTATAAAATGTGGTTTCTGTGCTTCCTTGAAAGGCTCCTGCTAATTTTGCTCTAAAATCATCTACTCCAAAATTCTCAATTATCTCGGTCATGGCACCACGAGCACCAGATCCGCTAAGTGGTTTCATAAAAGCAACAGGCATGGAATCAACCCACTGGTTGGGTAAACCTGTAAGATCAACTAGCCACTTTAATCCACCGAGCAGTATGTCCAAAGATCCTGAAGCGCGAAATACACCAATGGCAACTAACATCGCGACCAAATATGGAATAATCTTCACCGATACCTGAAAACCCTCTTTGGCGCCTTCAATAAACGTCTCATAAATATTGATTTTCTTAATTAAACCGAGTACAATGAATGCAACGATTATGGACATAATAATAGAGTTACCTATTAATGCGGATTGTATTTCTACTTCTTCGGGACTCAAAGATTTCATATAAGCAATGATACCTGCGATTGCCAAGGTAGCTCCACCCAAATAAGCTAGTATTTTCGGCTTGAAAAGGTTTAATTTCTGGTAAAATGATACAGCAATGAGACCCGCTAGAGTTGAGAAGTATGTAGCTATTAGAATAGGAAGAAAAACATCCGAAGGACTTGCAGCTCCTTTTGTAGCTCGAATGGCCATAACACTTACAGGAATAAGCGTTAGACCTGAAGTGTTTAAAACCAAAAACATGACCTGAGCATTGGAAGCAGTATCCGATGAAGTGTTTTCTGTTTGTAGTTCCTTCATGGCCTTAAGCCCAAGTGGCGTTGCTGCGTTGTCCAATCCTAACATGTTTGCTGAAAAGTTCATTAATATGGAGCCGAAAGCCTTGTGGTTTTTGGGAAGGCTAGGGAAGAGCTCCTGAAAAAATGGTCCAACAACTTTTGACAAAGCATTGATAGCACCACCTTTTTCCCCAACCCTCATGATGCCCAACCAAAAAGCCATCACACCTATGAGACCAATAGCAATTTCTACACTTACCTTGGCCATGGTAAAAGTGCTATCTACCATTGCAGGAAAAACTTGATAGTCCTGAAAAAAAGAGAGTTTAATCAAGCCAACAACAAATGAGATCACAAAAAAACCTACCCATAAATAGTTGAGCGCCATATTTCAAACGTAGAAATATGATATGAGAAGAAATACCTTAAGCCTAATAATTTATTAACAACTTAATGGTCGAATGTTACCTGGCTTCAAAAGTCAGTGGAATCGGATAAATTCTATTTCGTCCAATTGACTTCTAATGCAAGATCTTTTATACCGAGTGGGCGAGACACAATTGGCTTCTAAAAACTTATGAGGTGCGATTTGTTTAATTTAAGTAAGCATTATCTCTATTCATCATGCATGAGATAAAAAGTATCCGTTTTGTCGCCCTTTTATATTTTGAAAAGCTTCTCACTTTTATTCGCTTTACTGCAAATTTACATTTCATGCACATTTCAAAAATTAGTGTGATTTTTATTGCATTCCTATTTACCTTCAGTTCCTCTAAAGGACAATCAAATTGCTCATCATCATCCTTCATTCAAAACAATTATAAAGAAGACATCACTACCATCGCTATCGAGTACATGAATAATTATGGATATGAGGATTCTATTGAGATACCATTTTGGCTCGAACAAGACATACTAATAGCACTATCTAATGTTTATTACTCATCATCAAAAGAAAGAGATTCTGTTCTCAGCATATTTTGTATTCATAATACATACGAATACGATGTGACAACTCTTGAAATTGGTCTAGACACTTCCTTCACCTGGGTGAAAAATTGGATTAATTCTCAGGGAAGTAACTCCGGAAATAACACAATAGACAGTCTAAATGCGCTTTACCCTGTAACATTAGACTCTGTTTTCGCAGTAGGTTTACATCTTAACTTTTTCGATACTCTTAATTTGGCCGCAATGGTGAAAATTTTAAAAACCATCCCAGGAGTCGATTACTGTTATCTATTGACTAATCCTGGAGATGGTCATCAAATCTTTTATGATTCAACCTTTATTACTTTTCAACTTTCATGGGGAGACTGTCTAAATCAATGCCTGAACGAAAGGACTTATGCATTTGTAAATGATACCTCAACATGTATTGCACATCACGTATGGACGAATGGACCAACTATCAACGAAGAGCCTGTAGACAGTCCGAATGTCATAAATTGTGATACTTTGCACTATGTATTAACTGTGTGTGACAGCTTTTCAATAAACCTAGCTAACGATAGCTTGTGTGCAGGAACCGTAGACTTAGGAACAGGTGCGATTATCAATGGTGGAACTCAACCGTTGAGCTTTGAATGGACTCCTGTCACTCCTTATTTATTGAATCCAAATGATTTAAGCGCTGTGGTGACTGGAGCGTCTTCTCCTATAAGATATCACGTTATAGCTACTGACTCTAATGGTTGTAAAACAGGAGATTATGTTGACTTATTTCAAGCAGTATCCGGTTATCATTCGACAAATTGTGATATACCGAATAACTTGACTAATCTAACTGCAGTTGTCTATTCATCATCGACTTACAATGTATCATGGGAGCCCGCATATGCTTTTAGTAACACAAGTTCTCTCCAAACAACGGTCATTGATCAAAATGCCTCAAATCCGATTTTGATAATTGAAGATGAATTTGGTTGTATGTGGATTGATTCGCTGCCTGGCTTAAATGTAATATGTCCAAATTGTGACAGCCTTCTTCAAATTAACCTTCAAGATACAAGTATTCTTTGTTCAACTGGGGCAATGCAATTAGGAGGCAATCCGTCTGTAACTGGATCAAATCCTCCATTCACATATTACTGGAGTTCTAACGATTCAATTTATTTGTCTAGCCCAAGTACTCCAAACCCTGTTGCTGTCCTGAATTCCTCAACTACAGTTTTCTTAACAGCCACCGACTATTTAGGTTGTAGCAAAACAGATTCCACATTTATCCATTTAAAAGATAACCCTCAAATAAATTTAGTGAGTGGATGCGATTCCTTAACCAATTTACCTTTTATTGAAGTAAATGACTCCACAAATAGCGCAATATACTTCAATTGGTATCCATCTACAGAGTTTAGTAATCCAGATTCTTCTTGGACCTTGATAAATGTTTCTTCTGATTCAACGTCTGCTTTTCTGCATATTGCAGATTCATTGGGTTGTACGAATTACCAAGATTCAATCAACATACAAAATATAATTAACAATTGTCTTCTCGTTAATTCCGATCAATTCTTTTCATCTGATGGCATAAATGTATTTCCCAATCCAGCAAATGACATAGTAAATATCAAAACTCACTTAATTGATCCAACCTTTAAAATATTTACCATTCATGGAGAATTCATCATGGAATCGCAAAAACCAGAAATACATTGTTCTCAATTGCCACAAGGTATATATATTATTAGAATATATGATAATAAAGAGCTTATGCACTCAAAAAAGGTATCTGTAATTCGGTAATAAAGAAACTCTGGTTTATTAACTCGATAAGGACAAGACTTTTTGAGGAAAATTCGCTAAAAATGAATTG
>JALEGO010000503.1 GCA_022763165.1 Flavobacteriales bacterium | reverse complement strand
TTACTTTTTCAACATTTTCAGTCACTTCTGTCGCAACAGTTTTGTTTTTCTTTGCAAAACCTTCAACATGATAACCTTTATTGTATTTTCTCTTCTGGATAAAACCATTGTTTACAACTTCATCCGATGTTCCACATCCAGAAAAAATAGCTATTGCCAAAATTAAAGACAGATAATAAGTGATTTTCTTCATTTCTTACAAATTTTTGATTTCGACAAATGTATTTTTATTTTCTAAATAATAGAAGACTCCATATACTAAATTCTTCCTTATACAATATTGAGAATAAAAATTGGTTTACATTTGCACAAAATACAAATATGAAGAACATTTTATTACTATTAATCCCTATGTTCCTTTTAACGAATTATTCAGAGGGGCAAGCTGTTTACCAGGGAAAAGTATTGGCTGAAGTGTATTACGGAGGTCCAAATTTTTGGAAATCTGTGTTGGAAGCTATTTACGAGGATGATGCTTATTATGGTTCTTTAGGAACTTTCAACGCCACGGGCCTTGGTCCAATGGGTATTAGAGGTGAATATTTAGTGGCTGATCAAATTGGAATTGGTGTTGATGTTTTGTACTCTAGAGCTGGTATAGAAGTAGATTATCAATCTGAAGTTTGGGATAATGCTTCTGGCACATGGCAAACTGTTACCTATACAGGAAAGGCGTCCACAACAAAAATTAGTTTCATGCCTTCGTTTAATTTTCATTTTGGGAATAGCGAAAATTTTGATGGTTATATGAGCATTGCTGCTGGTTATAAAACTAGAAATACTACATCAGAATCTAATGATCCAAATGAACCAGATGCTTCTATTAGAGGAGCAGCAATACCTGTGGATTTTAGAATGGCTGTAGGAGGAAGATACTTTTTCACAGAGAACATTGGAATAAATGGTTCTATAGGAGTAAGTGGTCCACTCGTTTCAGGCGGTCTTACTGTAAGACTATAGAGAAAAGTTTGTTTATGAAATGAAAAGGCCGGTTTACCGGCCTTTTTTTATTTATATCAATTGGTTAACTTCCTGTTCTTCTTCTTTGTTAATAGGTTTTCTGAAAACGAATCCTTCATTATCAAAATAGTCTAGGACATATTGATTACCCTTAATCACTCTTCCGGAAATTATTTCTTTCGATAATTTATTGAGAATTTCTTTTTGTAAAATTCTCTTTACAGGCCTTGCACCGAACTGGGGATCATATCCCATTTCTGTTAACACATCTATCACATTTTCAGCGGGTGTTAGGACAATTTCGCTTTCCGATAGTCTTTGTTGCAGATCCTTGAACTGCAACCTTACAATATCACTAATATCTTCTCTACTCAGTGGAGTAAACATAATAGCTTCATCTATTCGATTAAGAAATTCCGGTCTGAGTGTTCTTTTGAGAAGATCAAAAACATTGGCTTTGGTCTTGTAAAGGGTTTGTTCCTCCATACCTGGTTTTAGATCTTCGTATGCATCTCTAATGATATCAGATCCCAGGTTAGATGTCATGATGATAATGCAGTTCTTAAAATTGACTACTCTACCCTTACTATCAGTAAGATGACCATCATCCAATACTTGGAGCAATGTGTTGAACACATCCGGATGGGCCTTCTCGATCTCATCCAACAAGATTACAGAGTATGGCTTACGTCTCACAGCTTCAGTCAATTGACCGCCTTCATCATAACCTACGTATCCCGGAGGAGCTCCCACCAACCTTGAAACTGAATGCCTTTCTTGATACTCAGACATATCAATTCGGGTCAAGGCGTTATCACTATCAAAAAGATACTCCGCAAGTGCTTTTGCCAATTCGGTTTTTCCAACGCCAGTTGTTCCTAAGAATATAAAAGATCCAATAGGACGACTTGCATCTTGCAACCCTGCTCGACTGCGTCTTACCGCATCAGAAACGGCAACAATTGCTTCTTCCTGACCCACTACTCGTTTATGAAGCTCATCCTCCAAATTGAGTAATTTGTCCATTTCACTTTGCAACATTCTAGTAACGGGTACTCCAGTCCACTTTGAAACAACCTCTGCTATATCTTCGGTTCCGACTTCTTCCTTTATCATGAGAGAACCAGAAGATTTAATTTCTTCCATTCTCAAAGTGAAAGAGTTTAATGTATTTTCCAACTCCTTAATCCGACCATACCTAATTTCGGCTACAGTACCCAAATCTCCCTCTCTTTCGGCTTGATCAGCCTTCAACTTCAAATGTTCTATTTCTTCCTTTGTCTTTTGAATGCCTTCAACAACTTCTTTTTCAGACTCCCATTTCGCTCTTAACTGAGAGCGTTCCTCTTTTAGGTTAGAAATATCTTCATTCAATTTTTCAAGTTTGCCTTCATCATTTTCAATTTTGATAGCTTCTCGTTCAATTTCTAGTTGGGTAATTTTACGTTGCACCTCGTCAAGATTCTGAGGAACAGAATTGATCTCTAACTTCAACTTTGAAGCAGCCTCATCGATGAGATCGATGGCTTTATCCGGTAAGAATCTGTCTGTTATATACCGTTGAGATAATTCAACAGCTGCAATAATTGCATTGTCCTTAATTCTTACTTTGTGATGTGTTTCATATTTTTCCTTCAGCCCCCTTAATATTGAAATTGCATCTTCAGCATTGGGGGTGATCGAAGAACCCGAATTTATCATCATGGATGAGCCTACCAACCATCTGGATATTGACATGATCGAGTGGTTGGAAGACTAC
>JALEGO010000502.1 GCA_022763165.1 Flavobacteriales bacterium | reverse complement strand
GTTCATCCAATTGCCTTTTCCAAAGGAGTTTACCTGTAGGACTGATGAGATAGATTTTATTGTTGATATCTTGAACAAGGACTTCTTTGTTGTAGGTGTAATGGTTCGTATGTAGAAAAGGCTTCATGTCTGAAATAGTGTCCAGGGCCAGCTCCCAGAGGGAAGAGGTTTCCTTTTTATATACGGGATCATATTTGAGGTAAAAATTGGTAAAGTACATATTAGATTTGTCGCTTATAATCTGTATCGCTCCACCAAAGAATTTTCTCAATATAGCCAGGTTCGAATCGATTCCTGTTTCTAGAGAAGTTGATACAATTTCCTTATAAATTTCGGGTGATCTGGCAATACTTGAATAAATGAGTACATTACTTTCGCCAGAAAGGTGTTGTTCGAAATTTTGAAAGTGAGGGTCTAATTTTAAGGTGTTTCCTCGATCGATTTTGATTAAGTATTTATTTATTGCCTCAACCGAGTTTCCCCATAAGACATAATTATTGACAAAGGTGTAATATGCGTTTTCTAGATTCTTAAATCTAGGGCCCATTAAGAGTGGAATAAGGTTTCTGATATTGATTCTATTCACTTCATACTGATTAAGTAAAACAGCTGGGGAGTAGTCAGTATTCTCGTTTGATTTTAAAACAAGCTCTTGCAATATCGTTTTGCTTCGTTGTAGATTTTTAGATCGCAATAGGCCAAAATGATGCTCAGCGCTTAATCCATTTGTTGGTTCCAATATTATTTGCACAATTTCGTTTTCAATCCAGGAATTGAAGTCTTCCTCCATATTCACTCCAAAGTGATCATTAAGTTTTTGGATCTTTGCTTTTCTATCCTCTGTGCGAAAGATCTTTGAATATTCCTCTTGATAATTTCTATAATTGCTAAGGCCCAGGTGCATTAAGAAGGCCACGTTATCCGGTATATACTGGAAGGCCTCTATTTTTTGTGGAACCTGATTTTTAAATAAGTCTACATTATAATCTAATGAATCTGAAGATTGAATAAAGCCGTTCATATTGATTTCATCAGGTTTGATTTGAACGTCCAATTCAATCCATTGACCAATATTTTCAAGAAAAGCGTTGGACTCTTCAGGTCTTAGATGCAATTGTGCAATATTATTGAATGCTTTGCATGCGATGAAAAGGTTGGCGTCAACATCTTGTGCAGATGTAGATTTTATATGCTGAAAGGCTGCATTTTTATCTAGACCATCGCCATTTATAAAAGTGTTGACCGATTTTTCAACTAAACCTCCATCAAAAGAGCCTATAAATAAACCGTGGTGAACAAGGTAGTTGAACTTTTTTTGTATGGAATCAGAGCCTAAGGAGTCTGAGTTGAGCACAACTTCAACCAATTCCAAATCTTGAAATTTTCGTTTTGATATTTCCCCAATTTTATCAAAAATTTCTTTTGGCAAAGTTGTTAAGCTCTTGTTGCTGACATCGCTTGGTATGGATACGCAAAACAGGAAATTGTAATCCATACCACTGGTTTTCTCACCAGAAATAAGCAACTTTCCTTTCTTAAAGAGCCTTTTAACATCTTCATCTTTTTCAGCAAAATGGTTTAAAAAAACAAGATTGTCATTAAGTCTCGAAAACAGTTCGGTTTTGTTGACTTCCTCCCACATGATGTTTGTGGTTGTAATTTGCTGGAAAACGTTTAAAGCATCGTTAATTTGTAATACTAGGGCACTACTAGAAGGTATTGCAGAGTACGGGTTTGAAGTGGTTTTATTTGTCATTCCAATATGGTAGAAGAGGTAGCTTCCGACCGAGATCAGGACAAGACAAACTGCTATGGCAATGATTTTACGAGACACAGAAATAATAAAACTAATGATGTAATGCTTATTATTTAGGTCTTAGCACAATACTTTTCAATATACAAATGTGGAATTGCAGTTCTAGGAAGTGTGATTATAGGTCAAGAGACAGTTGTTTCTTTTTCAATTGAAACGACATTCTGTGGATGGGGCTGGGGCCGAACTCTTCAAGAGCCAGTCTGTGGTCTTTGGTTGGGTATCCTTTATTTTTATTCCATGAATAATGAGGATGTTGCTCATGCATTTTCTCCATGAACTCATCTCTATAAGTCTTTGCCAAAATTGAGGCAGCGGCAATACTCATGAATTTCCCATCCCCTTTGATGATGCAATGGTGCTCAATTTTCTTGAAGGGTTTGAAGCGGTTTCCGTCTACTAAAATTGATTCGGGTTCAATTTTTAACTGCTCTAAAGCCAAATGCATAGCTTCGAAGGATGCATTTAAGATATTGATCTCATCAATTCGAGCATGATCGACAAAAGCCACTCCGTAAGCGATGGCTTCCTTTTCAATGATGATTCTCAAGTCATTTCTTTTTTTTTCGTTTAGTTGTTTTGAATCATTTAGTAATTTGTTTTTGAAAGTCTTGGGTAGAATTACGGCTGCAGCACAAACTGGACCAGCGAGACAACCTCTTCCGGCTTCATCGCATCCAGCTTCTACTTTGTTCTTGTCCAGAGAGAGTTTTAACATTTTACTGTGTAATTAATGATTTTTCTATAATATCTGAAAGTTGATCTGCGGTTTTATCCCATGAAAACAGTTTTGCTCTGTCTATTCCATTTTGAATCAATTGAGAGGAGGCTTTTCTATTATTTGTAATTTCCAACATCCCTTGTGCAATGGCATCTGTAGAGTAAGGATCTATAAGAATTGCGGCATCTCCTGCAATTTCAGGCATAGCCGTGATATTGCTTGTAATCACAGGTGTTCCACTTGCCATAGCTTCCAAAATGGGAATGCCGAATCCTTCAAAATACGATATGTAAAGTAATGCCTCTGCGGATGGTACTACTTTATAGAGTTCTTCACTTGACAGCCGACCCGTGAAGATGACTTCATCTTTGTATTTCATGTTTTGATAGGCATGTTTTATATCATCCGTCCACCACATTTTTTGTCCAACAATAAGGAGTTTGGTGTTAGTATGATCATTCTTTGCTCTGTAAAGATCAAATGCCTTAAAAAGTCGAACCACATTTTTCCTTGGATGAAGAGAACCTACAAAAATGAAATAAGGCATTCCTTCAGTGTATTTGGTTCGAATTTCGCTCTTTTTTTGATGTGTTAAGGGCTGGAAATTTGTGTTGTAGCCATTATAGACAACTTCAATTTTGTTTTTTTGAATTCCGAAATGCTTGTGAATATCGTCCTTTGAAAACTCGGATACAGTAACAATTTTATCAGCCGCTTTGGCATACTTCGGGAAATAATGGTTGTAATACTTTTGATGCGAAAATCTTAAATCTTTAGGGTGATGCAGGAAGTTGATATCATGAATGACAGGGATGGATTTTATTTTGGTTTTCAAACTAAGATATCCATCAGGAGAAAAAAACAGATCGGCATCTATGCGTTTCAATACTTTTGGAACAGCATATTCAAACCAGATATACCATAAGATAGGATGACGCGATGGAGGTCCAATTTCAATTGGATAAACATTGTTGCCGAAAACAAAAGAATTATCGTGTTTTCTGTCGAAAATAAAATAGAAATCGTGTTGCGGATTGTTCTGAGTAATGCGTTTTAACGATTCATAGGCAAACCATCCGATTCCTTCAAGTTTGTCTTTCAATAATAACCTTGTGTTGACTGCAATTTTGGCCATTTTGGCAAAGATGAGGAAATTTCATTTATCATGAATGAAATAATAAATACTTGAGTTATACGTTAAGTATAGTTTGTACGTAAAACTTTAACCTATGCTGCTGTCTGATTTTCGTGGAATACTTTACTTCCGTAGAGCTTATAAGAACAATTTTTCTACTTTTGGCGAGCTAAAAAACTTACTTTTTTAATGGCTCATTCTGTACAAGACGATTCTAATTCCATCAATATTTTAGAAGTAATTGTGAAGTGGTTTAAACCACTTGCTATTTTAGGTATACTTGCTGCAGTGACTTCAGCGGTTGTATCCCTATTAATACAGGAAAAGTTTGAATCAACCGTTGTGATGTTTCCAGCACATACCAACTCCCTTTCTCGTTCACTTTTTTCAGATATCCCTGGAAGTAATACTGATTTACTTCAGTTTGGGGAAGAGGATCAAGCTGAACAAATGCTGCAAATATTAAACTCTGATGAGATAAGACAAAGAATTACTGAGACTTATGATTTGTATCATCATTATGAAATTGAACCCGATGAAAAGTATCGGAAAACTAAGCTCATTCAAGAATGGAAGGATAATGTGACTTTCAAAAGAACAGAATATCAATCTGTAAAAATTGAAGTTTTGGATAAGAGTCCGGATACTGCGGCTTTCATAGCCAATGATATCGCCAATTTTTTGGATTCAGTAAAAACTAGAATGCAGAAAGAAAGAGCAATTGAAGCTTATAAGGTGGTTGAGGTAGAGTATCAAAAGCAGCTGAAAAAGATCAAAATTATGGAGGACTCCTTGAAGTATTTGCGTGATGTAAAGGGTGTCTTAGAATTTGAAATTCAAGTTGAACAATTAACAGATTTGAAGGCCCAAGCCATGATAAAAGGTAACAATTCTGTAGCCAATCAAATTCAAAGACAATTGGATACTTTAGGGAAATATGGAGGTTTTCAAGTTGCTTTACGTGAGCAGCTGATGCTTGAGTGGGAAAACTTAGTTGATCTTAGGGAGAAGTATGAACAATCCAAAGTGGATGTTGATCAAGTGGTTCCTTCCAAGTTTGTTGTTGATAGAGCATTCCCTGCGGAAAAGAAGACTTATCCTATCCGATGGTTGATCGTTGCGATGTCAGTGGCGAGTACACTTTTCTTGGCTATCGTAGTGATTCTAATCCGAGAAAACGTTAAAAAGTTCATTTGACTTGGATAAAATCGCGGCTATATTTCATTCGAAAAAATCGATTATATGGCTGGTCGTTCTGTTCATCTTATGCAATAGTTTAGCAGTTTATCAGGAGCTCTATTGGTTTTGTGCTCTACCTATTGTTGCTGCTATTCTTGTTGTATTGTTCACCAGGTTCGATAAATACATCTTGTTAATTTCTTTTCTTACACCATTATCGGTCAACCTGGAAAACCTTAATCTAGGTTTCGGTATGAGTCTGCCAACAGAGCCTCTGTTGATTATTGGAGTGTTTCTTATTTTTTTGAAAATCATTTCAGGTTATAAGGTTGACCAGAGAATTTTTTACCACCCAATTTCTATATTTCTAATTGTGAATCTCGGGTGGATTTTCTTAACATCTATCACCTCTGTGAGACCGGAGGTTTCATTTAAATTTTTGATCTCTAGGTTATGGTTTGTAGTACCTCTATTTTTTTGGGCTATCATCATTTTTAAAAAGAGAGAAAATATTTTTAAATACTCCTGGCTTTACGCTTTATCTCTCATGATCGTGATTCTTTATACAATTATAAATCACGCTAGTTATGGTTTTGAGGATAAACCTGCGCACTGGGTGATGCAACCCTTTATGAAAGACCACACATCTTATGGAGCACTTATTGCTTTTTTTATTCCATTTACCTTTATTCAGGCTTTTAGGAATTCTTCAAGAAATCTTTGGCTAAGAATAGGGATTTGTACGGTTTTATTTGTGTTTATAGTTGGGTTAATTTTTTCCTACACGAGAGCGGCCTGGGTCAGTGTTGTGGTGGCGATCGTTTCGTGGGTTTTGATTGAATTCAAAGTAAAAGTGAGAAACCTGATGTTGATGGGTTTTGGTGTACTTGTTGTATTGTTTTCTTTCCAAAATGAGATTCTTCAAAAGTTAGAAAAGAATAAACAAGACTCTTCAGAAGATTTTGCTGAACATGTTCAGTCTATATCAAATGTGGCTTCTGATGCCTCTAACCTTGAGCGGCTTAACCGTTGGAGTTGTGCGATAAAGATGTTTGCTGAGAAACCTATTTTAGGCTGGGGGCCAGGAACTTATATGTTTGAATATGCGCCCTTTCAAGAATCTGGAGATTTGACAATTATAAGTACGAATTTTGGAGATATGGGTAACGCCCATAGTGAATATTTGGGACCGCTTTCTGAGTCTGGCTTTTTAGGTATGTTGACTTTTATAAGTTTGGTTGTAATTATTTTATACCGCGGAATACGACTTTATTATCGTCTGTCAGGTCCACTTAAATATCAAATGTTGTCAATTGTTTTAGGGCTTATTACCTATCTAGCGCATGGCTTTTTGAATAATTTTCTTGACACGGATAAGGCATCGATTCCATTCTGGGGTTTTGCAGCAATGATTGTTGCTATTGATCTTTATCATAAGGATGGTACAACAATTGCATCAATGAAATCTACAACTGAATAAGGCAATATCATCGATATATGGGACTTCTCCCTTGAATTTCAATAATCGCCTTGTAATGACATCATTCAACTCGGACATGGTGGAGTCCTTATTTTCAGATATGAGTTGCTCTAAGCGCTCCAGTTCAAAGGCTTCATTCTCATGATTTTCTTGCTCTACCACCCCGTCAGTGTAGCAAGTGATTATGGACTCCTTTTCGATAAAAATTGAGCCTTCCTCAATCCTTGGTATTTCATCAAACATGCCTAGGCCAGTGCAGCCTACACTTAGTAGCTCAGTTTGTTCAGCATTGAAATAAACCGGTGGATTGTGTGCGGCATTGATAAAATTCAAAACTCGAGTTTCCTTGTTATACTTAGCAATGAATAGGGTAATGAACTTCTCTCCTTTGGCGTTTTCATTGACCTTTTTATTCAGGCTGATCACCATATCTTTAAGTGGAGGATTATAGGAGGCCATTGCTCTCAAATTTGCTTGAAAATTGGCCATTAGAATTGCTGCTGAGACACCTTTTCCAGAGACATCAGCTACACAAAACATGATTTCACGTTCGTTGAGATCTATAAAATCGTAATAATCTCCACCTACGCTTTGATGTGGTTGATAAAAAGCTGCTATTTGAAGGTGTTCATTGTCAGGAAGTTTTCCAGGGAACAGCAAGTTTTGCATTTCTGAAGCAAGTTCAAGTTCCCGTTTTAATCTTTCTTGAGCAATACTCTCCCTAGCAAGTCTCTTGTTTTCTATAGCCACTGTGATGATGTTAGCTAAGGTCTGAATAAACGGAAGGTGCTTTATTATTGGGCTAATTTTCAGTTCATCTCCATCTAGATCTCCAACCATTAAATAGGCCAAAGGCCTGTCTTTATGTAGTATAGGAATGACTACATCAAAATAACCATAGATTGGTTTGGATGTTGATTCTACTACTGTTATTTCCTTTAAAGGAATCAGGTCATTGTCAATATTGATGCTTATTTTTCCTGAATCACTGTCTGAACCATAACTCAAAACTCTGTCCCATTGTGTGCCATCGTGAATAAGAAGTTTGGCTTTTCCAATATGCAACTGATTGATCAATAT
>JALEGO010000501.1 GCA_022763165.1 Flavobacteriales bacterium | reverse complement strand
GCAGATGTGAGGATTTTTGGAAAATTGGAATCGCGGCCAAAACGAAGAATGGGTGTGGTTTTAGGAAATGACATTCTCGGTTCAGATTTGGATAAACTAAAAGAAAGGACTCTGTTACTAAGAGATCAGATTTCCATTCATATAAACTAAACTTTTAGAATAAAGGAAATTTGATATTTTAAATAAAAACATGGAGAAGCTCTGCCCCTCCATGTTTAATATATCATTATGATTTACCGAAGGTATTAGTCTTAGTAAACGATTAGCTTCTCAGCTTTGTGCATGCTGCTTTGAACAATATAAACACCTTTGCTGAAGTTGCTTACATCAAGTCGGTTTTGGTTAGTATCTTGAAAAATCAAATTCCCTGCTATATCAAAAACACTAAAATTCACTTTTTCCACCCAATTCACTTGACCGCTCTGACAGGGGTTTGGATACATATTCAACCTTTTACTGACAACTTCATTTGAACCAAAAACCTCAGTAGGAATGATAAACGTGATATCGGAGGCATATCGTGGAAGTACTTGATATCCTTCAAGGTAAGGACTAGAAAAGTCAAATTGCCCTCCAATACCTACAACATTGAAGTAACCTGACGGGACAACAACATTGTCATCAACATCAGTATCCTTATCAATTCTCATAATCAGCGTATCACCTGCCACTGTACGAATCTCAACATTCGCATTACTCCCAACTGACGGCCATTGACCAGGGTTCAGCAACTCCACGGAGTCAATTCGTATTAATTCTGACTCGGTCTGCTCACCCAGAGCAGTAACCAAAGTTGGTGTGTTCAAACCTGCATTTTGAGCATGTAAATGAATCGAATCCGGTTCCATTTGCGCTAAACCATTAAAAAAAGCAATTACTCCGTAAACAGTTACAGAATCTCCTTCTGTTACGGTGTAAGATGGGGTAAAGCCTCCGGGTTTAAATACACTTATTCCATCTGTATTATCAATTACTGTAAAAGTATTTGAAGATGAACTAGTACCACTCATGTCAATACCATAAACAACACCAGAAATGGAACACTCAACACCCACAGAATCTAGTTCACCATTGACATCGATCATCGTTATTTGGTTGATATCGTAATGCGGAATTTGACTTTTGACGTCTTGAGAGATCAAACAACTGATTAAAAATAAGGCGTATAAATGTTTCATGTTTTTTTTTCAAAAATAATTTTTGATTTCAGAAAGACAATCTAAACTAGATTTAGTTATCGTTAAGAATCTAAATTTTCATGCAAAACTCCGTTTACCAAATTCTCAGAATATCATACCAAGAAATAGAAAAAAGGTACATTTCTATCATTTATGCTTTCATCCTGGATTACTAGGTTTATTTTTGCATAACCTTACCTCCCACTTCGAGAACAACTAAAAAATAACCCATATGAGAAAAATATTACTCACTTTTTCCCTTCTTGCAAGTTTATTCAATGTTTTCGGTCAGAATACAGTTTTCTTTGATGCAATTAGCTTTCCTTCAAATGGTCCAAACGCTTATCGAATTTATGTAAGTTACGATATGCTGAATCCAATGATTTCCCTTGACTTCAGTATGAATTATGATTCCACGAAATTTGAGGTCATAGATGTTGCCTTAACCCCTGATGGTGTTTCAAATGGGCTGATCATGACTTGGAATGATTTTAATAGTGAAAAGCTCTATGTTTCTTCGTATAATCTACAAGGCACTACTACAACAAATGCATTGATCTATGTTGACATTAATGTTTTACAAGGAGTTTTAGTTGGTAATGATATTGATTCGATTTCAGCTTTATTAAATGGATCTGTTGTTAACCATGTCACTTCAGTAAATAACGTTGTTACGAATATCTCCAATCCTGAACTCAAAGAAGCTAATATTTTTCCCAATCCTGCGTCAGACTTCATAAATGTTTCTGTTGATCAGAACCTTGTAGGCGGCAGCATTTCAATACAAAATACAGTAGGCCAAATGATTTTGACTTCTAATTTAATATCTACTTCAACACAATTAGATTTATCATCTCTGGACCAAGGCATCTATTTTATATCGATCAGCAAACAAGATCAAAAGATTATCAAAAAAATTAATATTAGGTAAAACTGAGTAACCATACTCAAAGGAACGATTTAGGGGCTTCGGCCCCTTTTTTGGTTTTCAGAATTAGAACCTAAATTGTAATGTTATAATTTCGGCTCTTCTATGGGACGGATCCAAAATTCACTCAATAAAATCTTTATAGGGTCTCTTGTTATTTTTAGTATACATGGCATTCTTCTATGCTTTATCAATAAAGATATTCAAGGAGTAGAGTCAAACGTAATCTATACCGTTCAAAGGGTTCTGGAGGATAATGGCAACTTGTATTCTAATCCTGAAGAAATTCCATTTCATGTATCTCAGTATTCACCAATGTATTACGTTCTAAGTGATGTCGTAATCAGCATATTCAGTATTGATCCACACGACAGTTATTCCTTAAGACTGCTTACGCGCATGCTAAGCATCATTATGTTGCTCTCCTCGGTGACGCTTATCTTTCGGCTCAATAAAACCTTAGGTATAAATGCAACGCTGAACTTTACAATATCATCATTACTCGTTTGCTCTACTTTTCCATGGTACAACATTAGTCGTCCCGATGTTTTGATCCTATTTTGTCTGGCTGCATATTTAACACAATTCCTGAAGTACTTTAAATCTGAAAGCAACAAACACATCATTATAGCCAGCATTTTTCTTGCTTGCGGTTTTTTCTCTAAGTTCACCATGGGCATTTTCATTTTCGGGCATTTCCTATTGTTGTTAATTCTCAAAAATTTCCGAGGAATAGTGATATCCGCCTTTAGTTTGCTCATCACTGCTGGAGGCATATTTTATATTCTTTCTTTCCTTGGATATGGATCCGACTACATCTTAGAAAACGTAGTTAAAGGCATAGACAATGGCCTCAATATTCATAATGCTTTAATATACACACATGGAGCATTTTTGTTGAATTTCTTCTTTATTTCTGCATTCCTGATATTCTTAATATCTAACGGTTGGTCACAACTAAAAACCCTAAACCTCAAGGACCCCATCAAAGTTTTATTGTTTTTCTTGGTCATAACTTTTAGTCTTTCAAGTCTTTTAGGACTGAAAGCCGGTTCATCAATCAATTATTTCCATGAATCTGCTGTATTTATCTTTTTGATATGCGGACTCTGTATTCAAAGGTTTTATCGATCAAATGAAAAAACACCAATACTTAGAGTAATATGTATTCACTTTGTAATAATTGCTTTATACCACTATTCCCCAAATACAATTGGAATGATAATCACAAGTGACAATGATGAATCTATAGAAATCAACGAATTTTTGGAAAACAATTTAGCAAAGGGATTCTTTTTTTCAGAAGATCGCGGTATTTGTCTGGACAATTTTGATAAATGCGCTTTGATGTCTACCGATATTCACGATCAAACTTTCAAACGAGGTATTTATGATTACAGCCAGGTAAAAAAATCATTCATTAGTGGTGATATTCAATATCTAATTTCCAAAAATAAACCTGAATCGATTTATGGCATAGATCTAGGAAAATCATTCCGGAAGCACCAATCTTATGGGACTTTTAGTGTCTATGAATTCGTAGAACGATGTAATGTGCCTCAATCAATTGATAGTACAAAAAAAGCCTTAAGAACTGAATCTTAAGGCTTTCACTTTTCATTTTTGGTTGTCCGGCAAGGACTCGAACCCTGAACAACTGGACCAAAACCAGATGTGTTACCATTACACCACCGGACAATCGCTGTGCAAAATTAATAAATATTGTTAATACCGCAACAATTACTAGTGGGATACGAATTAGATTTTTAAATTCGCAATCTCCAAATAGATAAAAATGAATTATCAAAAAAGCAACATCATACTAGGTTGGATTGTATGGGCTATTGCCTCATTCGTTTATTTAAGCACTATTGAGCCTACTGCCAGCTTCTGGGATTGTGGTGAATTTATTGCTACGGCATATAAACTTGAAATCGGTCACCCTCCAGGCGCTCCTTTCTTTATGATGTTGGGAAGATTCTTTTCCATGTGGGTGGGACCTGAATCAGCTGCAATGATGATCAATGTGATGTCCGCTTTATCCAGTTCCTTTACCATATTATTCTTGTTCTGGACTATCACGCATTTGGGTAAAAAGTTGGCTAAAGTTGATGGTGAAGAATTTCTTGGAGCAAGACAAATTGCAGTACTAGGCAGCGGTGTAGTAGGTGCTTTGGCTTATACCTTTTCTGACTCTTTTTGGTTCTCAGCAGTTGAAGGCGAGGTTTATGCAATGTCAAGTTTATTTACTGCAATGGTTTTTTGGGCCATATTGAAATGGGAAAATGTTGCTGATGAACCACATGCAGACCGCTGGCTCATTCTCATTGCATATCTCATGGGGCTATCTATTGGGGTTCACTTGTTGAACTTACTTGCCATACCTGCAATGGTATTTGTTTATTACTTTAGAAAGTACCAGGTCACGCAAAAAGGCTTGATTATTGCTGGTGTTGCGGCCGTTTTGGTTTTAGGGATAGTGCAAGGTGGTATTATTCCATGGACCGTTATCCTAGCTTCGGTATTTGAAAAAATG
>JALEGO010000500.1 GCA_022763165.1 Flavobacteriales bacterium | reverse complement strand
TTATGGCTATATCCCTCTACAACATACATGTTGAAAACGGCTTTATATGCTGGAGACAAATTTTGAATCTCAGCAACTAATTCTTTTACATTCACATTATAGACCTCTTGTAGGTCAATTTCTTCGTCATCATCCGGTCTGTCTAAATTGTTGACGTAGTCTGAATTTGTGGTGACGAAGGATTCTTTACTCTTTTTTCTGTAGTAGTCTATGGCGGTGTTAACAACGATTCTTCTGATCCAACCTTCAAAGGAACCTTTATCCCCATAATTCTTTATACTACCAAAAACTTTAATAAAAGCTTCCTGAAGGATGTCTTTTGCATCGTCTGCGTCTTTCGAATATCGTAAACAAACTCCCATCATTTTACTGTAGTATAATTCATAAACCTTTTTCTGACTTTTCCTGTCTTCTTTAATGCATCCTTCAATTACACTTTTAACATCTTGCATTTTTCCTTACTTAATAGACGATGGGTTTTTAAAAGGGTTGCTTTATAAATCAACATCAAAGAAATAATTTTTTAGAAATTAAGAATAGATTCGAAAAAAATCTTATCAAGAAAGGCTTGGTGATGAATAAGTGGGTGTTTTTGTGTTAGTTAAAAACCACCCATGAGATATACATGTCCAACGATTTGTTGTTCTCGTTGCTCATGATCTCGGTAAATAATTTTGTACAGATAAAGACCATCTTGAACGACTGCTCCGACATTTCCAACCTTTCCATTCCAAGGAGCAGTGATAGAGGTTGTCGAGTAGATTGGGTCCCCCCATCTATTAAAAATATACATTTCAAAATTTTCGGTACCAAATCCTTCTCCAACAGGCCCAAATTCATCATTGTAACCATCACCGTTAGGAGTGAAAGTGTTTGGTACGTAGACAACCGAATTAGTAATTACAAATACCTTTGTTCTTGTTGTATCTCTACATCCTAAATTATTGGCAACCACCAACCTTACATCATGTACTCCGACTTCCTCAAAATCATGACTAACATTTTCCTGAATGTAAATATCGCTTGAGTCTACTAACCATTCCCAATTTGTGGCTCCAGTAGATCTATCTATAAGATAAACTCTTGGGTTTATATTTGAAGGGTTATTCGGTGTATAGGAAATCTTTGCTTCTGGTTGATCAAACACATGAATCATTGAATCAAATTCCAATATTGAAATACATCCCGAGTCAGAAGTAACACTCAGAGATACGGTTTTATAACCAGAATTTCCATAAACGTGTTGAATGGTATCATCCAAAGAAAAAATTTGAGTGCCATCTCCGAAATCCCATAGATACTTATACATTGGCTTGACATCTGTGGAGATAAAATTTAAGGACAATGGAGGGCATCCAGAAGCTTTATCCGAATAGAATTGAACAGGTGGATAAGATGCTACATAAACATTTACAGAGTCCACTTCACCTGGAGTTTCACAACCAACATTTGTTATGGTCACATAGAGAACAGCATTATCTGGAGGCTTTATCCAAATGGGGTTTCCGTTATCACCATTGCTCCAGCTGTATTGAAATACTCCGTTTCCGCCATTTGCATTTGCTAATATTTGTATACTATCTCCCTGACAAACCGGTCCCGGGTCGGGGATAGCAGCTGAAATTCCAGGATACAGCATCACTTGAACATTTGCCGTATCTCCTGGGCAATTATTTGCGTCACGAACAGTTGCTTCGTAGTTAGTTGGAATAGTTGGTGTGACATTAACAGTTTGATTTAGGCCCTGACCAATCCATTCGAAAGTGTAGGGACTATTTCCTCCAGTTGCATTTGCTGTTAACGTAGCGGTGCCACCGATACAAATAGTAGTGTCCTGAGATGTACTAACCACAGGAGGTACAGGAGCTCCAATAGTCATGCTAATGGTGTCGTTACAGTTTTTTGAATCACTAATAGTAATTGAATAGGTCCCAGGTGCAAGCCCATTGGCAATAGCTCCTATGGTTCCGTTGCTCCAAGTGTATGTATAAGGCGAGGTTCCATTCAAAGCCCCTACTTCCCCTGTTCCATCCACGGTGTTTGAGCAAGTGGCGTCAGTCTGATTGACAATATTACCAATAGGATAATTGTTAGCATCTCCAACGGTAATCACAAGCGTTCCTGAACATCCAATATTATCTGTAGAAGTCACGGAGTATGTGCCAGGGTTCAAATTGTTGACAGTGGTTACATTGCCAACACCCATAGATGCTTGCCAAGTATAGGTATACACTGTGCCTCCTCCGGAGGAAGATACGGTTATTGATCCATCTCCACTTTGTGCACAAGAGGCATCTGTAACAACATCGTTTATTACAGGAATATCATTGTCATCCCCAATTGTTATCGCTAAACTATCGACACATCCCATGTTATCAGTGACAGTCACGGTGTAGGAGCCCATACCCAAGTTGTTTACATTTGGTACATTACCTGCCGCAAGACTTGCGGGCCAAGCATAGTTAAAAGGTCCTTGTCCCACAGGGCCGGCATTTACAGTTGCCGAACCATTTGAAACAGCTACACAACTTACGTTAGCAGAATTTGCCAATGTGATAACTGGAACTTGATTATTGTTTCCAATAGTAACTTGAATACTATCAATACATCCTATATTGTCGGCTACAGTCACCATATACGAACCAACCATAAGATTTGCTGCGTTGTTTACATTTCCTAGTCCCAAACTTGCAGGCCAAGAGTACACGAAAGGGGATTGTGCTGCTGGTGTGGCGCCAATTGTTGCTGAACCATCACTGACAGTAGAACAACTTACATTACTTGAAGCCGTAATAGCTAGAGTTGGAGCTTGCCCATTGTCCCCA
>JALEGO010000499.1 GCA_022763165.1 Flavobacteriales bacterium | reverse complement strand
AGAAATTTCAATAATCAAATTCCAGCACTCTATGTCATTAAAAACATAAGCACGACAAGCCAAAAGATTATGTTTTTAAACAATTAATCCTCCCGAATCAACGAAGCAACCTTTTTTGAGTATATTAAACTAAGGCTGGCTTCTCAGACAAAAAACTTTGTGATACTACAGCGGCTTTAATTCCTTCAGAATAGTCATAAAACCCTTCACCACTCTTTACGCCCAGCTTTCCTGCCGTAACCATATTCACCAATAATGGACAAGGTGCATATTTAGGATTGCCAAAGCCATCGTAAAGCACATTTAAAATTGAAAGACAGACATCCAAACCAATAAAATCAGCCAATTGCAAAGGTCCCATCGGATGCGCCATACCCAATTTCATTACGGTGTCAATTTCTTGAACTCCCGCCACACTCTCATACAGGCTATAAATCGCCTCGTTGATCATAGGCATTAAGATTCTATTGGCTATGAATCCTGGATAATCATTTACCTCAACCGGTATTTTTCCTAGATCTTTCGAGAGACTCATTACTATATTTGTAACCTCATCGCTTGTATTATAGCCACGAATCACCTCCACAAGTTTCATTACTGGTACAGGGTTCATAAAGTGCATACCAATAACCTTATCAGGCCTCTTAGTAACTGCAGCAATTTTTGTTATAGAAATAGAAGAGGTGTTAGTAGCCAAAATTGTCTCAGTTCCAGCCAACTGATCCAAATCCTCAAATATTTTAAGTTTTAAATCAACGTTTTCTGTTGCAGCCTCGACCACCAAATCCCTATCCTGAACGGCTCCGTCCATTGATGTATGAGTGGCAATTCTATTTAGAATTTCCGCTTTCTGTCCTTCATCGATTATTTCTTTTTTTATTTGGCGATCCAAATTCTTACCAATAGTTGCCAGGGCACCTTCCAATCGTTCACTAGAAACATCAATCAAATTCACTTGATATTCATTTTGAGCAAATACATGTGCAATACCATTACCCATGGTGCCAGCTCCGATAACCGCAATTTTTTTCATTGTTATTTAAAATCTAGGGACAAAATTAAAAGAAAGATCAGTAAAGAAAAGTTATTTACCTCTACTTTGCAGAACGATCAGCACGGTATAGATTAATATCTTCAAATCTACTACCAAAGACATGTTTTCGATATATAAGACATCATATTTGAGCCTTTGAATCATTTGATCAACATTCTCTGCATAACCATACTTTACTTGTCCCCAAGAGGTAATCCCCGGACGTACTTTGTGTAAATAAAGGTAGTGCGGTGCCCTTTGAATGATTTGGTTGATGAAATATTGCCTTTCAGGTCTTGGGCCCACAATAGACATTTCACCAATTAAGACATTAAAGAATTGTGGCATTTCATCCATTCTAGTGCGTCTTAAGAATTTTCCAAACTTTGTTATTCGGGGATCTTCTTCACTTGACAGCGAAGGGCCATTTTTCTCAGCATCTGCTCTCATGGTCCGGAACTTATAAATCTTAAATGGTTTGCCATACTTACCAATTCTCTCATGGCTATAAATTACCGGACCTGGCGAACTCAGTTTCACAAAAAGGGCAATGATAAGATACATCCAAGAAAAGACAACCAAAACGGCTACAGAAACTGTAACATCAAAAACGCGCTTTAAAACCTGCTGCCAAACAGGCATTATCTCATGGTTTACATCAATAAGAGGTACTCCGAAAATGGCATTCATTTTTACTTGACCAGAAAGTATGTCATACATATCAGGAATGATCTTAACGCCAACATTTGTACCTCTGATGTTATTCATAATCTTTCCTATTTCATCGTGTTCTGAAGATTCAAGAGCAATTATGGTCTCTTCAATGTTTCTGTCTAATATGATATCTCTTACTTTATCCACTGAACCCAAATTTTTCATATGTTCTGATAAAAGAAAGTTCTTTTTTTTTTTAAGATGCACGAATCCTTCGAACTTAAAACCAAGTGATTTGTGCATGCTTTGAAGCTCCTCATAAAGGCGAAGTGCATTCTCATTGCTTCCCACCATCAGCGTTCTAAAACCGATTTTGCGATTGTGAATCCTCTTAACAGTGCGTGTACTTAGGATAAACCGGAATACATAGGTTATTACGAGATGAATACCGAATAAAGTGCCAACTAAAATGTAATAAAAGTAGGTCTTGTTGTTCTCAGGTATTTGATCATCAAGTAAAAGAGCAAAGAATATTATGATTGTTCCAACACTGCTTATTAACACGGTTTGTATCAATTCTCGAAGCCTTGATTTTCGGTAAGGATTATTATAATAACCTGTGAGGGCATAAAGAAAAACCCAAAAGAGCGGAATAAAAATAATGGCTCTATAGAAATTCGTATCAAACTGAACACCAACATCATAACCGAATTTCTGTGGCTCAACATATAGTTTTCTAAACACGTAAAAACAGGACCACGATAATACAGCGGACAGTATATCTGCAAGAACATATTTTAGACGCTGTAAAGCTTTATTCATGAATTTGGCTGTATCAGTTTAATGTT
>JALEGO010000498.1 GCA_022763165.1 Flavobacteriales bacterium | reverse complement strand
CGTAAGCAAAAAATATGACATTCCGTGGCTGGCAGATTTTAGAGACCCTTGGACTTTTATTGATTTTCAAGATAAACTAATGATGTCCAAATGGGCTCAAAATAGAAATAAGAGCCTTGAAAAATCCGTATTTGATAGAGCAAACGTTTTAGTCACTGTTAGTCCCAGTTGGGGAAAACGCTATGAGCAGATGTACGATAAGAATGTGATTATCATTAAAAATGGCTTCGATCCGGAAGATTTTGATGGTGAAAACGTGGAGGTGTCCAAAAAATTTAGCTTAAGTCATGTAGGTTCTTTAAATGAAGACAGAAATCCAGAAATGCTTTGGGAATGTCTTCGAGAACTCTCAGATGAGTTGCCGAGTTTTAAGGACGATTTGCAAATTAATTTTATTGGTTCTACGGATCATTCGGTACGTGCGCACCTAGAACAATATGATCTTAAGCAATACTCAAACTTTGAGAAGTACCTTCCTCACAAAGAAGCCATTCGTGTATCTAGAAGCTCACAAGTACTGCTGTTACTGTTGAATGATACACCAAACATTCAAGGAATTATTCCGGGAAAACTTTATGAATACTTGGCCTCGAAAAGACCTATTTTGTGTATTGGCAGTCCAAGAGGAGATTCCGCTCAAATTATTAAAGAAACAGAAGGCGGAAAGGTTGTTGATTTTAAAGACAAGCAAAATCTAAAAACCACTCTCAAAGAATTATATGAAGATTTCACCAATAATCAATTAACTTGTGCATCAAAGGATATAGATCAATTTTCTAGAAAGTTACTCTGCGGAAAAATTGTTGAACAACTAAACATGATGACCAAATGATTCATAGATTGTGGCGTACATATTTAAGATTGAAACATTCATCTTGTACGATCAACGCTGCAAGAATCGGTCGAAATATTAAGCTTGAAAACAATGTTACCATAGCCTATGGATGCCACGTAAATAGCCCAAAAATTGGAAAGTATACTTTCTTAAATAAGAATACTATTGTAGATGCCAATGTTGATGAAATTGGAAGGTTTTGTTCTATAGCTTACAATGTCAAGATTGGCTTGGGCAATCATCCCATCAACTGGGTATCAACTCATCCATTTGCCTATGCTAAAAAGTATGGATTTGTTGAAAAGGACCGAGAATTTGAGGATGAGGTTAAAAAGCAGTGTAATATTGGTCATGATGTGTGGATTGGGGCAAACAGCACTATTTTAGCTGGAGTTCAGGTTGGACATGGAGCCATTATTGGAGCCAATGCATTGGTCAACCAGGATGTGCCCCCCTACGCAATAGTTGTTGGTTCGCCTGCCAAAATCTTGAGATATCGTTTTGATGAAGAGACTATTGGTAAGTTGTTAAAATTGGAATGGTGGAATTGGCCAGAAGAAAAAATCAGAAGCAAAATCGATTTGTTTAAAGATCCAAGTTTATTGAACAATTCTTAAGGATGAAAGCAGTTTTTCTTGATCGCCAACCATCCATTCAAGAGATTAAAGTCATCAGTAAAAACCTTGAGGAAGGTGCTGTGATTTACGCCTTACCTCATGCCAATTTGAAAGTGCCTTTCAACTACACAGAAGTTGAATTGAGCAAAACAGAATATCAAAAAATAACAGCGCTGAGTTATCAAGAACTTGATGAAATCGGCTTGAAACTTGAAGCTGAACTCACTTTTGAGGAAATTAACATATGGTCATATCAAAGATTTAGGTTATTCTTTGAATTGAGAAAGTTACTAATCAAGCGACACTTGATTGACCTTCATTCAAAAGACTGTACAGAAGTAGATATTTATTCGGATGTAGTCGTACCCATCAAAAAATCAGGAGTATCCTTTGATTTCATTTTAAAGACGTCTGCCACCGGCTCAAAATCATCCAAGTTCAAAACATTGATATTTCTGATCATCAAGTATATTTTCAGTTTTTTACATATTCCCATTCTTTTTCGCAACTTTCAAAACAAAAGCTTTCTGATCTACCCAATGATCAATCGGGATGTTATGCTGAACTTCAAAGGGATGGAAATCTTTGAGGTCAACCATCTTTATTACTTATATGAGCAATATAAGGAGCAATTTCTTTTGGTTCAGGATAACTTTATGCACGATGCTGGTGTGAATCTTGGGTCAGCTTTTCGCAAATCGAGACTATTACCTAGAAAAGGAAAAATCAACATGGAGGCCATATACCTGTTTGAAATAGTAAGAAGGCCTTTCATTCTTCTTAAAACGTATAAGGTTTACAAAAAATTGAGTCTAAGACTTTCTGAGAATAGACCCACTGATAAAGATAGTATCCATGCATTTGTCCTATCAAAGTTGATAAATTTCAAGTCATCAAATCTGGTTTTTATTGCTCGAAACATCATATTCAAAAGTCATTTTAAGAGAAAAAAGTACCTGAACGTTGTGACAATCGATGAAAATGCAGCTCTAAAAAAGAGTATTTTGGATGCCGCTAAATTGTCTGGTTTACGCACTGTTGGGATCCAACATGGGGCGATTCATCAAAATTTACCTACTTATGTTTTCGACAACAGGTACGATTCAAAAAAGTATGTTCCTGATCTTACCTTATTGTGGGGAGAAGACTACAAAGACTTTTTGAAGACCAATAGCATCTACAAGGACGATATGTTGGCTGTTGTAGGTCAAATTCGCTCTGATATTATACCTAAACTCGATAAGAGCGGTAAAGCTAGGCAAAAGAATAAGTTTGTCTTTGCAACGCAACCCATTCAAGATCAGAATTTACGGCTCAAAATGATACAGGATTGTTTTAAAGCTTGCTTTCATAAAAACAATTTTGAATTAATTATTAGGCCTCATCCAAGTGAAAATCCAGAGTATTTCACCAAGGTGTTGTCTGATATTAAGGATGTGCCTAATGATTTTCAATTTAAAATTGAAAGTGAGATGGACTTGTATCTGTTGTTGAATCAATCGGATTATTTAATGACCTATTATTCGACTGTTGGACTCGAGGCAATGTATTTTGGTAAAACGTTGATCGTTATTGATTATCACCAAGAAGATCAATTATCTTATGTGGGTACAGGTGGAGCAGAGCAGGTTTGGAATCTCGAAACGCTGAACAAACTCTTTGAACGAATTAATAATGGAACATATATTTCGGACCATTCCAATTATCAAAAATTGATTGATAAATACGCTTTTAAGATAGATGGGAGAGTGGCTGAGAGAATTGTCAATAAGTTGAATTAAGCTTGAGTCGCTAAATGCTTAGCGTATAGCTCTTTGATATTAATAAAATCGATTTTATTCTCAATCTCGTTGATCAATTCAGGTGGATATTCAGATTCATTAATCCTTTGTTGGTAGATCTTATGATTCATCATAAAATCCATATATCGATCTAGCGCACCACTTTTTAGCCCATAGGTAAGAAAAATAGAAACACGTTCTTTTTCCTCAGGAACAGCTAAGAACTTTGGTAATCTCTTTTCTAGGCTATTGTGCAATGAAAGATTAGGAAATAACTTTGATCTTACGGCATTGCCAGCATGGCTGGTTCTTAAGCAGAAGATGGCCGCATCTCCAGGTTCAGTTGGTAGTATGATGGCCTTTCCTTCATTCGTTTTCACAGTTGTGTGTGAGCCCATTCTAACCTTTAGGCCACCAGAGTGCTTTTTATGATCTTCCAAATAAAATGCAATCCTGATTATTGGATAATCCTCCGTCCAATCAGGGTGATTGGGATCTTTTCTTTCAGATGTGTCTTTATGAAAACCACGGCTTCCAATACCAATTTCAAAAATTGAATCACCAAAAAAAGCGGGTCTTTCACCAAGAATTTCATTGGCGATTTTTACCACGCGATCATCCAATATCAATTCTTTAAACTCTTTGATATTAGATAAGCATCCAAGGTGGTTTTTGGCATACCTATGCATAAACATTTTACCCTTGGCAGCGTCTTCGTCAATAGTTCTGTATGCGATATTGCGATAATGTTCTACTTCTTCAGGGCTCAAAACGTTCTTCACCAAAAGAAAACCCTGCTTTAAAAATTTTTCTCTATCAATATTCATATTCTGTCAGTATTGAGAAGACATTCACAAACCTTTAAATCGAATTCTGTATCAATATCCATGGCGCTCTCAGGTTCGATCTCCAAAATTTGCATATTACTACCATACAAATTTAATTGATCATCTTTAATAACTGAAGTTTTGATGCCATCAACAACACCATTGAGATGATAAACATCTGGCAAAAGCTGACTTTGGTAAAACTTGTTGATGCTATTGTTTGGGTCAAAAGGTCTGGCTAAACCATTGTCTTCTTTCCAAAACATCCAATAGGGATGATGAATACCTTCGGCTTTGGTCATGCTACGAACCGAGTCTACGTCTTCTTTTTCCAATAATCTTATGAGATCATCGATCATATCCCCGGTTTTAAAAGGACTCGTAGGTCTAAGATATACCACAGCATCAAATTGCTCATTTCTCGAGTTTTCTAAAAACTCTAAAGCATGTAATATTACTGATCTATCTCCAGCAGTGTCGTTTGAGAGTTCCTCAGGCCTCATGAAAGGTACTTCAGCTTCATATTCTTCAGCTACCTTTTTGATCGCAATGCTGTCTGTAGAAACAATAAATGAATTCAGTAGTTTAGATTTTTGAGCAGCCTCAATAGTGTATGCAATAAGAGGTTTTTGATTCAGCAATCTAATGTTTTTGTCCCTGACTCTTTTGCTACCGCCTCTTGCTGGTATAATACCTAAAACTCTCATTTTAAAACTTTTTCAATCGCATTAAAATGTTTTTTTTCTAATTCATTGTAGGTAGGAAAATTGATTCCTTTTTGTGAAATTTTTTCAGTAACAGGACAAGGTTCTGGTGCATATTTGGCATAGATTTCCATCGCACTTAGAGGATAAAAGAATGGTCTTAGTTCTACCCCTTCACTTTTATAATGTTCTATCATCTCATCACGGTCTTTACCTTCTATTAAAGCACAGACCAACCAAACCACAGTTTTTGAATCATACTTAGGTTTGTTTTGAAAAACGACCTCTTTACAGTTTTGGTAAATCGTTTGATATTGCCCTTTGATCTCGTTTCTTCTTTCTAAAATTTCATCAATCCTCTCGAGTTGCGCAACACCAATAGAAGCCTGCAAATTAGTCATTCTATAATTATAACCTACTTCATCATGCCAATAACGTTTCGAGGTGTTCATGCCATGATCTCTTAATTTTCTCAACCTTTTGTCTAACTCCGAATTATTTGTCAAGCAAATGCCTCCTTCTCCGCAGGTTATGATCTTATTTGCAAAGAATGAAAAGGTTGAAATGTCCCCAAAAGAGCCCACTTTTTTCCCTTCAAACTCCGCTCCATGAGCCTCAGCACAATCTTCTATGACATACAAGCCTTTGTCTTGAGCAATCGACATAATGGCTCCCATGTCGCAAGGTGTTCCATATACATGTACTGGAATTATTGCTTTGGTTTTTGAGGTTAAAGCTTTTTGAATCTTAGCTGGATCAATGCACCATGTATCCTCATCGATATCTACAATAACTGGAGTGGCGCCACAATGTAAAACAGCGTTAATGGTCGCGGCAAATGTTAGATCTGGGATGATGACTTCATCCCCGGGGCCTACGTTGAGTGCTACTAAAGCTAAATGTATTGCAACAGTGCCATTCGATACGGCAATTCCGTATTGTGTTCCACAATATTCTGAAAATTCATTCTCTAAACGGTTGATATACTTACCTTTACTGGATATCCATGTGGAAAGCAATGCGTCTGTTAGATATTTGAATTCGTTTCCTTTCAATGAAGGCGCAGCTACTGGAACGTAAGATTTGTTTCCGATCTCATAGAAATCAATGACTTGATCGCTTTGATCCAATATTGGAATAATCTTCACACGATCATCTAGTTTTCTAGCGATATCTTGGACGTTGTCGGTATTTCTGGCGAATGCAAATTTCCGATTGACATGAGCGCCAATTTGCTCATCAAGCTGGACTCCATCTAAAAGCAATCGTCTAATGTCACCATCGGTAACTAAACCGATCATCTTTTTATCTTCATTCGTAACAAAAACTACTCCGCGCGCATTTTCATTAATGATTTGAAGAGTTCTCAATAGGCTGTCCTGCTCTTTGCAAAGAAGTTTATTAACCATTATGTCAATTTTTTTAGCAGTTCATATGAGTGCTGCAGGTCCTTTAACGAACCGTAAACCTCAAGTGTTACAGTTTTACCTTTCCAATCTAAAGATGACAGTTGCTCGTATAAGTCCTCTTGTACACCACAATTTTGATCTGAAAACCCGTTATTGTCACTAACGTGAATGTAGTCAGTTTTTTGAAAAAGAGATGGGAGTTCTTGCGAAAAGTTGAGTTCTAAAGATTTGCAGCTGACTTTTAGATGGGCAATGTCAAGAAGAATTTGAAAGTTTGATGGCATATTGATGTCTTCCAAAGAATCTAAATCTGTGAAAAAAAATGGATTCTGAGGTGAATAGGTCTCCCAATTTTCTGCTGAAAGCACATTGTTTTCAATATAGAGTTTTACATTTTCTTCTTGAGCTATTTGCGCAATCTGTTGTATTGATTGATTAAATCTCTCTATCGCTTTCTCTTTATTGAAAAGCTGAAATTTTTGAATTCTTTTGCCTATTTGATTTAATGGAATATCCAATAAGAAGCCTGCATGAAATGCGATTTTGTCTCCACCGAGTTTAGCGGATAGATTTATGGCTTTTAAGCAGTGATTTAAACTCATTTGATGAGTTTTGTCATCGAGAGAGGCCAGGTTTAGCACAAAGTTCTCAATAGGAGGAGGGAAGTAATTATGGACGAGATAATTCAGATTGTGTTTGACTTTTAAGTTAATCAAATCATCTTCCAAATTTTCATACGGAATAGTACCTCCTGATAATTCGATATTCTTGAACCCAAGATCAACCAGGTGTTCTACGCTTTCATTGATTTTTTCAAATCTCACACATGAACTGGAAACAAATATCATCCTATGGTTCTGTTAAGTCCTACATGCTTTGTGTTATCCGGAATGTCATTTATAACTGTGCTGTTGGCACCTATTTGCACCTTGTTCCCAATCTTAACTTTTTGTATAACAGCACTGCCAATACCAACAAAGGACAAGTCCCCAATATGCACTCTTCCAGCCAAGTTCACGCCTGGAGCTATATGTGTGAAATCCCCAATTTCACATTCATGATCTATGGTACATCCCGTGTTGATGATACTCCCATCACCAATTTTTGAGCAGGCATTTATATTGACCCCGTTCATTACCAGTGTCCCTGCTCCGATAGAGACTTCTGAGCCAACAAAAGAATGTGGGTGTATCAAACTAGGAAGATTAAAGCCTTGGTTTTTCAAATCATTGAAATATTCCATCCTTTCGGCATTGTCGCCTAATGCTAAAAAGACATTTTTGGAATCTAACTCTGATATATGATCCAAACCTCCTACGACCTCATGATCCAATATCGTTTCTGACTGATTTTGGTAATGTAAATCGAGTATCCAAATAGAAGTGTAACCAACGTTTTTAGCTGTATCTACAACTACTCTGGAATGCCCTCCAGCTCCGATTATAATTAATTCCTTCAATTTTCTATTATTTCATCTTTTTCGTAGGCACGTTTCGCTTTGGTGCCGATTAAGGCATCGTAATGAATTGCCCCAATACCGATGCCCCCAGTTCGTTTAGCAATAATGTTTTGATCGGAGTACTCCTCACCGCTTGCTATATGTTTAGCAGCTACCAAACACTTTTGTAGCTTCTTTCTGGTTTCAACCTCACCAGGGGTAAGTGTTTTAATAGTACTTCCCATATAAGCTTCTACTTTGCGAACTTCTTGGACAAAAGCTTTGAGTTCATTCGGGTCTAAAGAAGCTCTATGATCAGGACCCTCAGCCGTTTTGTCTAAGGTAAAATGTTTCTCGATGACTTTTGCACCCATAGCAACTGCATATGGTGATGCTCCGATTCCTACAGAATGATCTGAATAACCAATAAGAGCATCGAAATGATTCTTATACGTATGAATCACATTGAGATTGGCTTCAGAATCCGGAATCGGATAATTTGCAACACATTGAAGAATGACAAGATCTTGATTGATTTCTTGAACAGCGGAAACAGCTTTCTCAACCTCTGTAAATTCGGACATTCCCGTAGATAGAAAAACAGGTTTTCCTTTTTGAGCAATTTTCCTTAAAAATGCAATATTGGTGAGATCAGTAGAAGCTACTTTATATGCCGGTAAATCCAATATGTCCAATTCTTTAAGGCTACCTTCATCGAATGGTGTGGTGAGGAAGGTGACACCATTACTCTTGCAATACTGCATAAGGTCTTCAGTCTGCTTTAGTGAAATCTCAAGACTTTTCAACATTTCATATTGACTTTGATTTTGCCCTGTAGTTTCTTTTTGATAACCGGCTTTCTCAACTCCTTTGAGGATTAGATTTTCGGTTTTAAAAGATTGGAATTTGATCGCATTGACAGAAGCAGATACCGCTACATCTATTAGTTGCTTAGCTGCGTTCATATTTCCGTGATGATTCACTCCTGCCTCAGCAATTATATAACAAGGCTGATCTTCTGCAATAACTTGCCCCTCAATCTCTATTTTTTTATTGAATTTCAATTGATTCTCGTTTTGTGGTAAAATTACAAGAATTATTATCCAAGCATATTAGTATTTTTGATTATTTGCATGAAATAATCAATCCTAGGATTACATTCGCACTATGAAAATATCTTCGGAAATCGAACAAGAGAGTATTACCTGTATCATTTGCGGATCTTCCGATTCGGAGCTGTTGGCCAAAAAGGGGCGGAATGATGTCTCTCTCAATTTCAGAATTTGTAAGGGTTGTGGTCTAGGGTATTTGTCCCCTAGATGGACCAAACAGGCATATAACCAATATTACGCTACGGAATACGACAAGCATTACAGAAAAGATGTTTTTGATCTGCAGTCCATTTTAGAGCAGGCAAAAAAGAACGTGGTAGTGGAGCGGTTTCAGAATAGTAATTTTTTGAATTCTGAACCCCTAAGCGTTCTTGAAATAGGATCGGGAGAGGGCAGAAATCTTGCTGGATTCAAAAACGTATCTAGCGAAAATAATTTGTATGCTATTGAACCTTCTGTTCAGTCTCACAAAATCCTTGAAGGCTTCGGGGTTGAAGTGATTTCAAATGATGTAGATGATGATTGGCATTTAAAGTATCCAAAAAAGTTTGACGTCATCATAATGCGACATGTACTTGAGCACTTTCTTAATCCAATAGAGGTATTGAATAACCTAGGCAAGGTGTTGAAAGAGGATGGAGTTTTGTACATTGCTGTCCCGAATTGCTTTAAGGCCACTAACAATGTTCAATCAAGTTGGATTCGAGTGGTTCACACCTTTTATTTTAATCCGATCAGCTTCAAGAACTTGATTGATAAAACACCCTTTAAGATTTCAGAATTGCATGAAGGGGATCAACATAATAACAATGAGTTATTCGCTTTTCTTGAACTCAACACGGAGACAACAAATTCAAACCACAACAATTGTTTTGAGAAGCAAAAAGAAGTGTTTATGCAGGGCATGTCAAATGATGCTAAGCCTTTGAACAAGGTTAAAAGAGCTATCACTAAAATCATGAATAAATAGATGGGGATTGTAATCAGACAATCTTTTAAACAGGTTCTGGTAAACTACTTTGGAATTGCCTTAGGTGCCCTAAGTACCTTGTTTATTTATCCATTGGACTTAGAGTCCTATGGTATCATTTTATTTTTGATTAGCACAACTGATTTGATGCTTCCAATAGTAACTAGCGGAATTTTTACAATTGCAATTAGATACTTCCCTGAATTCAATAAAATAGACGATCAAAAGAATTATTTATTACCATTTATCTGGTTTTTAGGAACCGTTTCAATGATTCTCTTTTTTCTTTTCCTAAGCCTTGTTAAGTCCTATTTTATAGAACCCCTTGCAAATTTTGGTTTTGATGTTGGAAACTTGAGTGAATATGAGAATGTCATTTGGATATTGGTGATCATCGTGTTTTATAATACGACTATTATTAACTACATCAATAATTATAAGAGAATTGTCGTTCCTGCACTATTCACAAATATCCTTCAAAAAATCACTCTTCCTTTATTGATATTGGCAAAGCTGTATTATGGATTTAGTTCAGGTTTTATTGTGATTGGCTATTTGATTTATCAGGTTTTTTCTGGACTTGGACTTTCAATTTATCTAAGAACGCTTGGTGGATTAAACTTAGCTTGGAAATCAGCTTTGCTTACGAAGAAGAGATTGAGCTCCTTTTTAGATTACTCTGTTTCTAATGCACTTACTTACATTGGATCTGCCATGACCACCAAAATTGATCATTTCATGATATCTACAATATTGAATTTCCAAAAATCAGGTGCTTATGCTATATCACAGTTCGTGGGCAATGTAATTGATATGCCGGCAAAATCCTTATTAAATATTACAAATCCTATTATATCTCAAAATATGGCTGCAGGCAATATGGATGAGATAAAAAAGATATATCATAGATCATCTCTGAACCTTCTCATTTTGGGAGTCTTTTTATCATTGATTATTTGGTCGGTACTTCCAATCTTGTTCAGTCTTACTCAAAAATTACAGGCATTGTGGCCAGGTGCTCAGTATATAGTTCTAATTATAATTGCAGCGAAGTTGGTTAATATGATGACAAGCGTAAATCATCAAATTATAAGCCACTCGAAATTTTATCGCTTCAATTTATGGTCAATGATTAGCCTTGGAGGAATGAATATTGGATTGAATATTTACTTCATGCCAAAATATGGTATTTTAGGAGCTGCCATTGCAAGTTTCATATCGCTAACATGCATCAATATTGTGAAGGTAATTTTCATTATCGCCAAATTCAATCTAGCTCCTTTGCCAAGAAGTGTGGTTAAGTTAATTCCTATTGTCGTTTTAAACATTCTGATTTGGTATTTTTCAAAAGGTATTGTAAACGATTTTATTCATGGAATATGCTGTG
>JALEGO010000050.1 GCA_022763165.1 Flavobacteriales bacterium | reverse complement strand
CTTATCACTATTGAGCTTATACAAGATACCTGTGTCGAACTGTTTAAGAAGGCACTTCCTTATATGAGCAAGGCATACGAACTAAATCCAAAACGTCCGGAAACACTTCATGGATTAAGCGGGATCTACTTCAGCTTAAACATTCCCGATCTTTCTGACAGATATAAGAAAGAACTTGAAATGCTAGAAAAAGAAAAGGCCGTATTTGTTAAAGAAAAGATTTCGGACAATCAATATGTCTTTTCTGTATTTCTTAATATTGATGAAGTCAACAAAGAATTCGGTTTGGCACTACCTACAGATCAAGGCCCTGAGCTTATTGATTTGATTAAATACTATAATCCTCCACTTTCTACTGAGACTTTCGCTATTAGCGATTATGAATTACAAATAACAAAAAAATCTTCTGAGGGTATACCTCAGGAAATCAGTGTAAGCAAGAATTAATTCTTTGTTTAAGTGAAAATAAGGTTAACAATAGGCAGGATTATAAGTTTAGGTTTTGGACTAATCATAGTCTCATACATTCTTATTAACTGGCAAACACTTAAAACGCTAGACCTTAGTGAACAAATCAATTCTGACATCATTGAAATTCATTCACCATCAGTTGATGCACTTCAAGAATTGAAAATCCTTGTTTTAGATTCTCGGTTTTTGATCCAACATTGGTATGATATACCAGTAGATAGCACTCCAGGAAAAATTAGATTGATAGGCCTAACGGAACGCGAATGGCCCAAGCACCGAGAGTCCATTATGAAACTCTCTGAAAACTGGAATGATAACGAGACTACAAAGATCGATTCCGTTTTTGAATCCATTGATCTGCTTTTTGCTCAATATGAGTTGATTAAATTACAGCTTTCGCAATTTAGTGATTACAATGAACCAGAAAATTTGGTCTTGGCAGAAATCATGTTAGAACCGGAAGGTGACATTGATCTTCAAATGGACGATATCAAGTCAAGACTGGACATGCTAATCAAACTTCAAAGGGACAACACTAAAAGAGACACAGAGAATATGTTTAGCTCTTTTAATGCGCTAGAGTTTATAGTGAAATTAGGATTCCTGCTAGCAATTTTTGGTATAGTTGTGGCCGTTTTTACTGCAAGGTCAATTGTGAAGCCTGTTAATAGTCTTAAAGATCAATTGTTATTATTGGGAAAAGGAATTATTCCCAAGGACAAAATGAAAATTACCAATAACGAAATTGGTGATATGTCGATGGCTCTGAATGATCTTTTGGATGGCTTTAACAGAACCACCATTTTCGCCAAGGAAGTTGGTTCTGGAAATTTCTCTAGTGATTACCAACCTCTTAGTAAAGAGGATACTTTGGGACACTCTCTTCTAAGGATGCGCCAAGATTTATCTAGCCTAACCTCTAATCTTGAGCAGAAAGTATTGGAGCGAACACAAAAAATTGAAGAACAGAAGAAGGAAATTGAAGTTCTTCTAAAACACACTACTGATAGTATTATTTATGCTAAAAGAATTCAAGAAGCTATTTTACCTACAAAGGCTTACATAGAGCGTGTTTTGCCAAACTCCTTTGTTCTCTATAGACCCAAGGATATTGTTTCTGGTGATTTTTATTGGGTGCATGAAAATAATGAAGTCGTGACATTCGCTGCGATCGACTGTACAGGTCATGGTGTTCCTGGTGCATTTATGACCATTATTGGACACAATGGATTGAATAAAGCTGTACAAACTACAAACGATGTAAACCCTGCCGTTATTCTTAACTCTTTAAATGATGAGCTGTCATCTACATTCAGTCGTCATGGAGATTCAGAAATTAAGGATGGTATGGACGCTGCAATGTGTACAGTAGACTTTAAAGCTAAGTCTCTGCAATTTGCCGGAGCATTTAACCCTTTATATCTCGTTAGAGATGGTGAGATTGTCATCACTAAAGGTGATAAGTTCCCAGTGGGAGAATTTATTGGTGATGAAAAACAGAAGTTTACAAATCACAGTCTAGAATTGCAATCTGGTGATACGATCTATATATTTTCTGATGGTTATGCAGACCAGTTTGGTGGTCCTAAAGGGAAAAAATTCATGTACAAAAACTTTAGAAAACTATTGCTCGAGATTCAATCTCTTAGCATGAACGATCAAAAGCAACGTCTAAATAAGGAAATAGAGCTTTGGATGGGTGATCTTGAACAAGTTGACGATATAGTCGTAATTGGATTAAAAGTTCCTTAAAAGGCTTATATCAGCCTTGAGCTCATTCGTATTTACAGAAATAATCAAGAACTCCATAACTTATTCCCCTTCCAGCCCAGAATGCCTTGGGTTTATCCTCAACATAATGAATTATTGATGGAAGTCGGTTTCCGCTAACATTGAAGAAAGAATCTCCCTCTAATATTTCGTATTCAAAATTGGTATTGGTAAAGTCTTCAAATTCACCTACTCTCTCCTCATCTCCGAGAAAAAGAACAAAAACCTTTGGGTAATCTTCATCAATCTTTTGACTGACCTTAATTTTTTGGGCTGCATATTTGCAATGGCGACACTCTACGCTAAAGCAGCACAAAAGTGTATTGTTTAAATCCACATCTAAGACAGAAGGAATCCTGCTATGCGTTTCCAGCAAAGGCTCACCATTATTGAAAGTAAGATCTTGGCTAAAAATAGGATTTAGAATATAAGTCAATGTTAGAATTAGGGGAAGCGACATGGGCACTAACAACTTCCTCCATTTCTTGGGGTTTCTCACAATAATATCATCCGACATTCCGATGAATATGAAGGTTGCCCAGAGAAAGAGCAAGACCAAAATATTGAACCATAGTATGCTATTTATTGGGCATCCGTAACAAAGTCTCATAATCGATTCTTCATTGACCAACTTCCACATGACATCAAATGTCCCTAGTGAAAGGCAAAATAAAAAGGATAATCGATAGAGCCTGCTTAATTTAAGCAGGCCAAATATCGCCCACAATCCAGCAAAGGCAATGATAGAAATAATTATTCTTGATATTAAGGCCACCGCGATCCAGTTGAACTCAAATTGCTCGACAAGCTTAAATTCAAAAGTCTCTATTGGATAAATTAGCTTCCAAGACCAATAAATGAGTATTAGGCCGGCCAGAATTTCGGCCAATCGCTTGGCGTAACGTGACATTATTTAGGGGCAGTCTTAAGCTCGCAGGTTCTTGTGCGCAGAAAATGACCAGAAGAGTCCGTTGTGTTATAAACATCACAGAATTCCGTTGCATTCTCCTCAGTATCCTTGGTCGGATATATGATTGTTTCTGTGCTTATCACAGTAGAGTCCTGAGTTTGTACGATTGAACATTCACAGTCGTACCATTTCTTACATCCGCTTATACTTAGCATTAAAAAAAGAAGGGTACATATTGTTATGTTATTCATGTACGATGTTTTTGGACTTCAAAAAAAAGAAATAATTTCTTCAAGACCTAACTTTGTCCTTAAGAAATTAGTGTAGTGAAAAAAACAAAGCCATCAAATGCTTGATGGCTTATATTTGGGGTTATCCCCATGTTCTTTTTTTAAGAAACTTGTCTTACTTTAAAGTACAAGACCAAGTGTAGCTTTGAGCACCAACTGTGATAGTAGTTTGATTTCCTTCACACCACTCTTCAGCATTTTTCTTAGTATCTTTTACTGTGTAAGAAGCAGTTTGCGTTCCTAGTGTACCTGCGTCATAAGTACAATCACAAGTATAGTCTTTTTTACATCCAACAGCAGCTAAAGTAAGTACCGCACCACCGATTAATAATAACTTTTTCATAGTTCTTAAGATTAAATATTTATTTAAGTGTACAAGTTGTAGTTGTAGTGATTCCACCTGCTGAAGAAGAAGCATTGTATCCTTCACACCAAGTTTCAGCATTTTTCTTTGTGTCCTTAGTAGTATAAGAGGCAGAAACGCTTATTCCTGCAGAAGTAGCAGTACACTCACAAGTGTAGTCTTTTTTGCAACCTACAGCTGCTAGCGTAAGAACAGCTCCGCCTATTAATAATAATTTTTTCATGATTGAGGTATTTATAAAATTCGTCTGCAAAGGAATAAAAAAAGATCCTTCATAACCAAGCTTTTGGCCATTTATTTAACAACAATACCCCTTAACATTGCTTCCAACTCTCTTAAAAATTCTCTTTTATCGAATTGTGGAGCATATACAAACCCTTCTGCAGTAATTACTCTTCCCTTTTTTTCATCTACTCTAGTTATAGATATGAACGGCCCTCCCATGTT
>JALEGO010000497.1 GCA_022763165.1 Flavobacteriales bacterium | reverse complement strand
TGACTTAGAGGGTCGAGAACTGTAAAACCCTCATCACTATCTCCAAATTCCAATAGATTTGTCAAGCGATTTTGATTATCATAGGAATACAAAATGTAATCCAATTGTCCGGTGTAGGGATAATGTTCATAACCATGTCGCGTCAAAGATTCAATATTCCCATTGAGATCATATTGAATATGCCTATCCAAATAAGGATAGGAGATCTGAAAACTATCATTCACCATTGTTAGGTCATCAGTAATCAGCTGGTATTGGTCATCATATCTGAAATCATACAACAGCCGAATGTCGTCTTTGTACTTCCATTCATAAGAACTAACAGTACCATTGTAGTTGGGGTTATTCGCCTGTTCATAATTTATTTTTGATGCAAATAAGTCTTTTGAAGTATTGAAGTTTTGAGCTTGAGCCTTGAATGCTATCAATATGAACAGTAGTCTTATTTTTTTCATTTTTAGAGTTTAAAATAAGGGTAGCTTTTGCTACCCTTAACATCAAGATTCTTCAGAAAACGCATTACCCAAAAAAACTATAACTCGAATCTTGATTAACTTATTTGTTCACAACAAAATTCCGTCAATTTGCGAGATAAATAAATCACAATAATTGCGTGATGTAGGTCTAATACCGGGTCGCATTAAATAGAGATTTCGAATTGAATTGTCTCGCACCAACGACTTGAAGTTTTCCGTAGTTTTTCCTAAATGAAAAGTGCTTCCTAAAATCGTTGTAATCATTTTTATTCGCCCAGGTGTATGAAGTATTGTTTATCATTTTTTCCACAACATTCCACTGCTTTTCAGATGTGGTATATTTACAAATATTGATACACCCAGTGCTGATACTTCCCACATGCATTCTCAACTGAGATCTTTGTTCACCATCAATATTTGTCGCCCCATAACCATCATGAACATCATTGAACGGTTTAGAATCTATCGCATCGATTCGATACCAAGTAGACGGCTTGTCTTTTTCATATTCTAGGACATGGTAAAAACCATTTGGAATGGGATACTCCCCATACTCTAAAGTCCTTGAAAAATTGCCTTCATCATCCATCACGCCACCGCTAAAAACATTGTGTATGACTAAAACCTGATTGGCTCGATTTCCATCTTCATCTACATATTCATCCACAAAACTGTATTCATCGGGCCCTACATAAACATTTGGCAGATCAGGATTATAATGATCCATATCCTTGATGGTGAGCGTTCCAGTTTCTTGGTCAAAGACCATATCTACCTCCTCTCCGTTGGGATCAATATTAGCTAATGGGCTATTTAAGACATAGTTGTAGGGAGAAAAATTCAAGTAATCTTCTGCTTTTGGGTCTACAGCTGACCATCTTGCCAAATACGGGTCGTAAAAACGAGCACCATAATCGATTGTTTGAAGATCCAAATGATCAACGTTTTCCTTACCATTGTACCCATATTGATTCTCAGTACCCTGAGTAACTGAGTTGTTTTCAATTAAACCACCAAAGGGATAATAGTCTTTCTTCTGTAAAACCTCGGTTGATTTATCGATTTTATCATTTTGGTTTAGGTCACAGAACATCACGCGATGGCTACCAAGATGATCTCGAATCACAAATTCATTTTGAAAATAAGTCCCATATCGGGTCGTCCTTCCTTCTGAATGCCTTATTGATTCTAAATTAGCACCTATATACTCGAATCCACCTGAATATTTTTTTGAATGATTTTGGGTAGATTGTTCATATTTAACCCCATTAGCTAAATACTTAATTACCAGAGAATCATTATTACCATCAATGAACAGGTATGGTCGATTCATGGCATTGTAAAAGATCTTTACGCCCTTGCTTTGATCATTGGTAAGGTTGCCATTTTGATCATATAAAAACTGTCCTGTTTGCCCGTTGTAACCTTCATTGACATTGGCGTTTTCTTCCAGATGCAATAACCTATTATCCGCTCCATAATGATAGACCAATTGATCAATCACTTGATCTGCAAGATTTTTCCTATCCAAATGAAGAATATTGCCATTGGCATCATAATTGACATTTTCAAGAACCGAAAGACTTGGAGTTTGTTTCGTTGGATTCACCTTATTGAAGTAGTCCGCTTTTCGTATTTGATTATGATCATCATAGACTATATTGTAGGAGTTTTGATGGTCCGTATTTATCCATTGAACCGATGAGGGAACTCCGGAATATTTTGGTGTATTATCAGTAGTCTGAGCGTCAAATATGAGCTTCATACTAAATAGATCTCCATTTTTTTGCGGTTTAGCATTGAAATGAACCGCAAAGAAGATTAAAATAAATGTGATTGCTTTCATAAATTTAGAGTTGGAATTGGGATCGTTTTGTTTTTTATGGCGTTTGGAAGTCTGAAGCTGACAAAGTGTTTCTTAGGATATTTTGATATTTTAACTTGGCCTGGTTTTCCTTGATTTCCGCCAAGTCCATAATAATACTTTCCACTTGGATCTTTGCCAATAATAAAAGTGACATGGTTGTATCCTTTTCTAGAGTATACTCCAACTGAGCCCCAAGATGCATTTACAGATGAAGTATTTGATGATTTGATTTTGTAGCTAGTGGCTGTCGCGTTGAATTTGTTTTCATTTGGGTCATAGCCACCATTGCTGATACAATAATTAACGAAGGAAGCACACCAAGCTGCCTCATCATCTTGAAAGGAATTGCCCTTTCCATCTTGAGTAGATTGATGAAATAAAACAACGTTTTCATTGTGCTCGGATCCTGGTATTTCTTTCTCGCCTAAATAATTTTGAGCCACGTTCAAATAATTAGCAATTTCCTGACCAGAAGACTCTGTTTCCTCAGTATTTGTTTGAAAAACATCCAACAAATTACCACCCAGATTGACATACTCAGTTTTACCATAGTGTTCCTTTGCTGAAGCTTCATCTGGCAACCAAACGGGTTTTGATTCTCCTTCAGAAGCCACATACCAATCCATCCCGGTAGGATCTGTTAAGTAAAATGGGCTATTCCCTACAAATTGATACGGTGACCAGCTCAAATAATTTTCGGCATGTGGGTCTGGTGACTGCCATTGCATCGTGCTCGGATCGTAAAGCCTTTGATGGAAATCGTATAAATCCCAAGGCTTTATATTTTCTTTACCATTAAAACCTATCAGATTTTCTTGACCAATTATTTGATCTTCGGGATGGGCCATGCCAAATGGATAATAGTCCTTTCTCTGTAAAACTTCATTAGATTCCAGTTTATTATTCTCATTTAAATCACAAAAAGAAACACGTAGGCTACCAAGATGGTCATTGATAAAATATTCATTTTTGAATCCATTGTTAAATACAGACCTCCCTGAACCATTCATCACAAAATCAATGGTTCCATTTTGATACTGAAAATCAGACCACTTTGAAACCGAAGAGACACTACTTGAGCTCATTATTAGTTCTTTGAACCTTATTCCATTGGCCAAATATTGAATAATCATTGTGTCTCCATTAGAAATCATTTTAATGGGCTGATTATTCGAATTGTATTGAATTTGTAATTCTTTTGAACCATCAAATTCCATGTTCCCATTCATATCATATGCATATAATGCATTCGTACCAATAAACCCTATAATACTGTCTCCTAGCTCCTCAACTTTATTGATATGAGTTGACTCGTAATTTATTAAGAGATTATCAGAGGACCCTGAAGACATGCTATGATTACGGATGATTTGTGTTGGCTTTCCGTCAAAATCGTAAACAACTGTATCTAGGTCAAAAGTATGATCTCCTTCATCAGAAAAATATTCTGATTGAACGATCTGACCAGTTTTGTCATAGGCAATGACATACTTCTTTTTGACCAGTCCATTATGCCAAAGGATTTCATTTGGCAGTCCAGAGTACGAACTTTGACTCAAATAGTCAATGTGGAGCTTGAAAAGGTCTCGGTTTTTGTTAAAATTCTGACTTAGTTGTGCTTTCGCACTGATATGGGTAAGGTATATAAGGTATGCACTGATTTTAATATACTTAAACATGTTTGAGTATTAAAGGAGGCTGCCTTAAAGGCATTCAAGACAGCCTCGGTGATCTTACTGCTTTCCTGGTTTACCAATTACAGTTCCAATACCAATTCCGCCAATTGGTTTTCCTGTACTATTTGAGTTGATGTCATTGATTTCTGTCATCCAACCCCTTATATTATATTTATAATCAATATCCTGTAATGCAGGTTTGCCATCTCTTCCTCCTATCGATTTTCTAATGAGCTCTTCCCTTTCATTATATTTCATCTCTGAAACTCGAAATTCATCTTCATTATTAATCTGTCTGAAAGACCCTATTAATCTTCTGGCATGATCGTATTCAAAACGATCTTTAACAAGATATGCTTGAGCTGCAGCTAAACCACCTCCAATGGGTGCGATTACGGCTCTATGTACTTTTCTTTGCTTTAGAATTTCACCCGTGAAAGAGCTCTGAAAGTAAGTTTTATCTTGTCCACTTACAGTGTTGTCTTCTATAGATAGAATGACATGAGCTTTTTTATTGAAATAGCTTCTACTTAATAAAAACCTATCGATTGAAAAGCCATCTTCTCCAAACAAGCCAATTCTAGAACCTGTAACCTGACCTCTTTGATTCATGTATGGAGACTCAGAGTATTCTCCAGTATTGTTGGCTTCGAATGATTCATTGGCATCTTCAATACTATCCCTGTCGAAATCATAATTATCATAGTAGGTAATGATTTCTGGTATAAAACCGCTTTTTGGAAAAGAGTTTGAATTGGAGTAACCGATTGAACCAGTGCCATTGCCAGGCAGAGCCAAACAGCATTGCCTTATTTCAAAAAGATCTTCATTATTTGATGGAATAAGATTTCCTGAATAACTTCCAGACATAATTACTCTGCCAAGCACATCGTATTTTATAACTTTTTTATTGTCATTGGCGTCCCTGGTAAGAACGAGTCGATCAAGTCGATCATAGTACATTCTTTCGACTCCTTTTCCTGGAATGTTCTTATTGATCAATCTATCTCGTTTGTCAAAACCATATTCAAAGAGGCTTGGTTTATATGTGTTTGAGTAATAAGAGTAATTACCTGACATTAGCATTTCATGCATTGCTTTGGGTGTGATAATCACCTGAAGCCTACCCTTTAAATCATAGACATTATATAGTCTTCTTTGACCAGTAACAGACATAATCACCCTTCCTAACTTATCCTTAAACGTAGTAGTTTTGTGACCATCTTCATTGTAGTTTTCTTCTACAAATAAGCTTTCAGGAGGGTAGTATCCTTTAAGCGTTCCATTTCTTAAAATAGGCACTTCGTATATGAAGTTTGTTCTTCTCTCCGTTCTCAATTCATGACCATTTCCAATAGCCCATGATTCACCAGGCTGCCCGATTTTATTGATTCTATTTAGGGGAGTTCCTTCAAACTCTGTTTCCGAGTAGGCAAATTTGTTATTTGCATATGCTCCACCATAAAAGAGGTTCTGATAAATCTTGACATATTTTCTATATTTTCCAGTGCCATTGGAATATGCTGTATAAGGAAGGTATTGCTTTGTTTCTCTTCCTAAATGATCATACTCATGGAAACTAATAATGTCCTTTTTCTTAGGTGAGGCCTGAATATCGATTTCTTGAATAACTCTACCCAAACCATCAGAATAACTTACACTATGAGCTACTTCATCTACTTTTTTGCCTAAAGCTGTTGGTATGTCAAAAATTGAATCAACCAAACACGTATACTGATGCGCTTCATTAATGGCTTTTACTGGATTGTATTTGTATTCATAAAAACTATTAATTGCACCATCGTCATTTTTGGCGGCAATAAGTCTCGACATTCCGTCATATTCATAGAATGAATAAATTTCATTTTCAGATATTGAGGCTTGAAGAAGCTCCTTTTCATTATCAAATATGAAATTCGACATCAGAGCATCACCGGGATAGATCTTTAAATCATCAACAAAACCTGCATTAGATTCAATAGAAATAACGTTACTTGTTTGACTCATTGAAATTGCTTTTTCAAATCTTTCAAACACATTTCCGGAGGTATGACTGGCTATGACCTGACCATTAAGCTTGATTTTTAGATTCTGGTCTTTAGTCCAAAATGATAAGATATAAGCTCCTGATGGTAATCCGGTCTTTAGTATTATCCCCTGATGAAATTGGCCAGATTTCAAACCACTCTTCGCATCATTTGAATTTGATATCGCTTGCATAGTCCATCCACCTCCAGCAGCGGTTTCAAAATTTGCAAATGCGACTTCTGCAACATCTGCATTTGTGACTTCAGCAATTACATGATTGTTATCATCATAAATCAAAGATTTAGGTACATCAAAGGCCTTTTGATATTGTATTAAATTCCCATGAGCATCATAATCCAGGGTCATTTCTGTATGATTTTCATATCTTGAATCCCAATTAAGGTCAAAATTTTGATCTACTTGTAGCTCGTTAAAGGCGTTTGTTGGCATTGAGGGGCCATACAAATGAAGTTTCCTTATACCTGAAAGTGCAATATTTGATCCGTACGATTTGTATTCCTGGATACTTCCATGAGTAATTCTTGTCAAACCATTATTTGATTCTTTCACCCACTTAGTGGTTTCTAAAAGAATGTGTTTTCTGTTTTGTTTATATAATTGATGAATTTCATAACCAGCTGACCCAAAAGGGGCACAGTTTGATTCGCATGGAAAATCTCCTACATAAGTATTTCTAGTAATATATTTTACACTATCACTGTTTACAATAGAAGTCTCAATAGGCAATGAATGACCAGCACTATATGCAAATTCTGTTGATGTGGTGACACCATCCAAAGTTTCGTCCGAACGCATTAGTTGAACGCGAGAAGACAATACATTGTAGTGATGCAGATAAATATGACATCTGCTACACACATCATCGGTATTGTTATAATTATTGGGCACATCTCTTTCAAGATGAATCATCTTGTTGATTTGAACATTGGATGTATCGTACACCTGAACCAACCTAGAAACAGTGTCCAATTTATCCGAAATAATGAGCTTTTCCTTTACCAACCCATTCAAAGGATTTGGAATATCGTGAATTGAAGAGTTCTTGCCATTATATGCATTGCCAGTGGGTGTTTCATTATGAAAACGATAAAGTGTTTTTCCAGCAGCAGAATCTTGAAAAGCTTCTACTACTTGACTATAGCCGATATAAGAGCCTCCCGTGGTAGCAATAAGAGGTCTAAAACTGTTTGAGGATAAGCTCAACTTCTTACCAAAGTCATTCGTCCCACCGTTCACCCAGTTTCCATTAAAATCATATACTCTTGGAGCATGATACTCTCTGTATGCAATATTCATAAACTTTGGTTGCGCCATGAGTTTACCATAGGAAAATAGATTGTTGTTTTGATCTTGATAATTGTACTGAAAAGTCTTCACCATATCATTCTGATGAGATAATCCATCATACGTGGTGATTTTCGCAATCCGATGCCCTCCACCTTTGAAGTGATAAACCGAATCTCCATAAACCGTGTAGTTTACTTCAATCTGTGCTATTCCTTGAGAAATCCCTCCAATAGTGTTTGGTAAAAAGGCTTGTACCGCATAACTGCCAGGGCTTAGCCACTTTCGCACCTCTAAATTACCAGAAGCATCAACATCTTGAAGACCCCAATGGCTTATAGGAGTTGCACCGCCATTTGTAGAAATTAAACTTACTCTTGGAGCGTTTGAGTTACCTGGGCTATAGTTCAAACAGCTTGTGTTGTAACAAGCCAAATTAATCTTGAAATGTACTAGCTGCTTGTCGCCCTGAATGTTAAAAGACTCATTTGGATTGTTCGCGTTTACATCATTAACATCTACTGCAATTACTTTAGCGCTACCTTTATATTCAAAAGGGTTTTCATAAAGAATATTGGAATAATCATGCATTTCAAAATCAAACCTGCTAGAACCACCTGTGGGATATATGATTTCTTCGAGCATAGCCATTTTGGAATAATTCTCATCTGGATTTCTATTGGCCCCATTCCAGCTTTTGATGTCCAGTGGATCCGTTGCCCAAGTAGCAGGGTCATCATTATTAATATAGTATCTAGAAAAATCTGGAATTAAACTTTCGTTTGTTTTAACTCCATTGAAATATCCCCAATAGTCAACTGCATAGGCTGTCTTGAAAGGGAGATCACCATTATTATAATTAAACTTATGTGTTAAGGTGTCTGTATTAGGATAAATGTGTTGAATACTATCTAGTCGTAATCTTTTAGCTAGACGATTGAGGAAGTTTTGGTTTGAAGGAGTAGGAAGGTAGTTTCCGTATTGGGCAAGACCTTCGAAATAGGATTGATGAAGCAAAATAGTCTTTTGAACCTGATTTTGGCTCCTGACTTCAATTTTAGATAACTTTTTGGTGCCAGGAAAATCTATTCTACTTGTATGGCTGAGTCTTACCTCCTTGTTTTTATAAACTATTGATTGTAAGTAAACGGGCTGATATTCAGTAACACTATAACTTGCGGTTTGATTATTGCCTGTGCTTTGCATCCCATAAACCCCTACAGCATACCTGGTTTCATTTAAGACGTCCAAATTGGTGACCGCAGGTAATACATCATAATTAAAGTAAATGTTCTTGCCCAGATAAGTCTTAATCTTGGATAAATAGTAACTCCTGTTAACAACATTGTTGGAGTTAGCCACATAAGGTTGAGGGCGTGTTTCCTGTATTTCTCCAAAATAAAACTGATGGCCCTCTGGAGTAATGATTGTGAATCCTTCAGTTTGAGCAGAATTGTTCAAATCACCTTCTACAATTTTGATATCTCCACCATCCAATAGGATGATTTGATTGTTTTGATCGAAAATGAATTTCCCTGAATAGGACAGAAAATTAAAGGAATACAGATCCGATTCCCAATCATAAGATTCCTCCAAATAACTATCAAAATTGTAGATATTACCGGTTATATCTGATTTCAAATTATCAAAATTAGCTGAGGATGAAATGCCATTATCTGTCCATTCCCAAACTGCACATGGGTTTTTATTGGAACAAGCCACAGTTGAATATGTCGCCTTTCCATTTTGAGGATAAACACCTTGAGCATATGGTCCACAATAATTACAACCACCAGGAACCATACTTGGTAGAAGGGGAATATGCCTTTTGTCATTTGTTCCAAAAGAGGACTGATTATCATCCAAGCCTCTTATGGTTTGATTAATAACACCTCCAGCATTGAGCGCCCAGCCGAGCCCTGCCCATGAAGCTTCCTCTGCAACTTTAATGCCTGACCCATGATAGGAGAGTGAAACTGGTATTGTGATTTCTGAATTTTGGAATACATGAATTGGGATGTTGATGTTTGGTGTTCCTGTGTATGGACTTACGGGAACGCTTTCAAATTTCAGAATTGATGACGCCTCTGGCGAAACTGGAATTGAAGCTAAGTTTTCATAGTTATTCTGTGCATGTGACGCGAGATGAAAAAATGTCACTAATATGAGAAGTACTCGATTAATTTGGGATATCATTATTTTATAGTTTATTACAAATTTCTTAAGGAAAAAAGAGGATTTAAATCACAATTTGGTAAAGATGTAGACAAAAAAAGAGCCTCATCTCTGAGGCTCTCTGTCGTGTGTTCGGATTTGAATTACTGCTTACCTTTAGGTGAAACTCCTATCCCCCCAATTGGCGTTCCAGTAGAATTTGAATTAATATCATTAATATCGGTCATCCATCCCCTGATATTATATTTGTAATCTATATCCTGTAATGCAGGCTTCGTAGACTTTCCTCCAATCGACTTTCTTATAAGCTCTTCTCTTTCATTGTATTTTAATTCGGAAACGCGAAACTCATCTTCATGGTTGATTTGTCTGTATGATGCTATTAATCTCTTAGCATGATCATATTCAAATCGATCTTGGATCAAATATGCTTGGGCAGCTGCTAAACCACCACCAATTGGTGCTATTACAGCTCTGTGAACTCTTCTTTGCTTCAAAACTTCACCGGTAAAAGCATTTTCGAAGTAGGTTTTATCCTGTCCGTTTACTGTGTTATCTTCAATAGAAAGGATTACACGTCCATATTTATCCGCATAGTTTCTACTTAGCAAAAACCTATCCACTGAAAAACCATCTTCTCCAAACATTGCTACTCTGGAGCCCGTAATTTGACCTCTAAGATTCATGTAGGGTGTCTCATTGAAACCACCCGAAGTGTTTACTTCAAATTTCTCGTTATTATCTTCTACATTGTCTCTATCAAAATCATAATTATCGTAATAAGTAATGATTTCAGGTACAAAACCGCTTACAGGGAACGAATTATTGGTGGTATAACCGATTGATCCAGTACCATTTCCTGGTAATGCCGAACAGCATTGAATAGTCTCATAAAGGTTCTGTGAAGAAGAAGGAACAGCAAAACCTGAGTAACTACCTGTCATAACGACCCTACCTAAGATGTCGAATTTAGAAACCTTTTTATTATTGTTAGCATCTCTGGTCATCACCAACCTATCCAGTCTGTCGTAATAAAAG
>JALEGO010000496.1 GCA_022763165.1 Flavobacteriales bacterium | reverse complement strand
TTGGGAGCGGTATAACCTGCTTCCTGCTTCAGCAAATGTTTATCTCAAAGGAAACTATATAGGTACTACCGAAATTAATCTCAACGCAAAAGATACCTTGGAAATTGGTTTGGGTAGAGACGATGGTATTTTGATGGAAAGAAACCAAATCAGAAAGAAAAGTGAAAGAAAGGTTCTTGGTAAAGAAATCAAAGAGGTTTTGGCTCATGAAATTGTGGTTCGAAATACAAAGAGTGAAACTGTCAATATCACCATTGAGGATCAAATTCCTATCGCAGAAAATAAGAAAATCGAAATCGAACTTTTAGAAAATCCTGAAAATGGCCTGTACCTAGAAAAAGAGGGTAAACTTCGCTGGACGAAATCAATCGAACCCGGAGCATCAGTTAAATTGAGCTATCAGTATAAAATCAAATTCCCAAAATATGAGACGCTTTATGTATACTAAATTACTTATTGCTACACTGGTTTTTCCATTATCGATATGGGGAAATTTTGCGTCTAAATTGGACAGTGCTTTAGTATTTCTGCAAGGTGCAGAAATTTATAGAAGTTTAACGGTGGATTTGAAAGAAGGGGTGAATCTTGTTGAGATTAATAATCTTCCATTAAGCTTAGATGAAGCTAGTATTCAAGTGAGAGGAATTACCAATGGAACAATTCAATCAGTAAAATTTGAACAGGTTCATAAGGAGGGATTGATTCGCAATGATCAATGGAAAAAAGATGAACTGATTGTCAAAAGAAAGGAACTGGAATTAATGAAGTGTCAAGCAAAACTTGAGGCTTTGATCGATCAGGAAAATGTATTAAAAAGTAATTATATCATTAGAAATGACAAAACTGGGATTGAAGCGTCAACTTTGGCTGAGGGAGCTGATTATTTCCATCAAAACTTTGAGACGATCTATAAAGAAAGATTGAAATATGAAAAACGTGAAGATTCATTGAAAAAGGAATTGGAAATCAGTAAAAAGTCAATGAATATTCTTGAAAAAGAAAAGCTGAACAATTATGGCAAAATTATCATTGCGATCAATGCCAACCGCGCGGTTAAGCAGAAGATTATTTTTAGTTATTTCTATCAAAGAGCCGGTTGGAATCCTCAGTATGATCTCAAAGTGAAGAATTTGGAGTATCCATTAGAGTTGGTCTACAAAGCCGCTATTTTTCAATCTACTGGTGAGGATTGGATCAAAATACCAATACAATTGAGCACTATCAATCCAAACTTTTCAGGAGAGAAGCCTGAACTTACGACTTGGATTGCAGATCGTTATGGAAAACAAGAGTACGATGAAGGAAAGGCCGAGGAGGTGCAATTTGGCAAGGTTCAGGGTTATGTTTTGAGTCAGCTCGATGATAGTCCCTTAGGTCTGGTAAAAGTGGATCTTTTCAAAGGAACAGAGTTCATTGAATCTACTTTCACGGATGTTGATGGTTACTATGCATTTGCCACAATACCACATGGAAGCTACAAAATTGAATTCAGTTATTTTGGTATGAACAAGCGTTATTCATGGGTTAATATCAATAGGGAAGATCCCATTACTTCAAATACCAAGCTGGAAAGTGATTTTGTCAAAAGAAGTTGGGCAATTGATCTTGATGGTGAGTTGGCACAAATTGAGGCTCAAAATAGATTGGAGGCACAAAGAAGAATTGAATATGAAAAAAATGCTCCATCAGAACTATTTCAAGCAGATTACGCTGCAAGTCAGGGTTATGCTCGAGCAGAGCGAAGTAATTATGCAGAAGCAGAAGAGGCTAGAAGGAAATCAAGTGAAGAATATGCGAAGCGAAAAGCGGAATCTGAGGCTCTTGCTCTAAAAAGAAAGGAATTAAGTGGCTTACTCTCTGAGAATGACTGGAAGCAACTTGAGTACAAGTTGAAAGATCCGGTGACTATTCTCACCGATGGTAAAGAATACATTGTGGATATTGAATCAAGACAAGTGCCAGTAATATATTCCTATTATGCTGCACCCAAAATTGTTCCAGCAGCTTTCCTTTTTGCATCCATTCCAGATTGGGATAATCTAAGTTTAAGACCCGGACTTACAAATGTCTACATGAATAGTAAATATGTGGGGCAAACAGATCTGAATTTAGGAGTAAGCGACACTTTAGAAGTAGGTTTGGGTCGAGATGATCAAATCATAGTAAGTCGCAATTCTACTAGTAAGGAAAGTGATGTCAAGTTGCTAGGCACGAAAAGAACTGAAAACGTTTCGTGGAAAATCGAAGTAAAGAATAATAAAAATGCTGCTATCGATTTAGAGTTGGTAGATCAATTTCCAATATCTGAAAATAAAGATGTTGAAGTTAAGCTGCTTAATAATGCAAATGCAAAAGTGGATGAGAAAAAAGGCACTTATAATTGGAAACTCAACTTAGGTCATGGGGAGAGCAAAACCATAGAGTTTTCATATGAGCTCGTTTATCCTAAGAATCGTGAGATTTATTTGTACTAGTACAGAAATATAAATAAGGTTAGGCATCAACATCAGGGGTCTGGATCCCCCAATTAATTTCCATATAGCTTTTCAAATAATCATGACTTGGTTCTAAATCAGATCTAGTGGGAAT
>JALEGO010000495.1 GCA_022763165.1 Flavobacteriales bacterium | reverse complement strand
GGTGCTATTGGTCGTAGCTCCATTGTTATACCCCCAAAGATCCTGAGCCATAGAAAATCTACCTGGGAGTTTTCTTTGCGTATATCCAAAATCATGATCAATATACTCGAATCTATAGGTTTTGGGATCTTCACTTCCATTACACGTCTCCTCACTGAGTCCTAAAAGTCTGAGCTTTTTAAGATCTGGGTTGGCACCACCGTTGGCTGCTGGAATGGACGTTACATTCGCATAAGAAATTGACTTACAATCAAAATAATCTTGATCCAAAACAAATTGCCTGATACAGTCTCCATCCCTACCGCGGACTTCAATCATGTCTAAACTTTTTGCGACCCGATCAACATTCGGAGGCATTATCATTGTCACACCTTGTCCAGTTCCAAGGTCTTCTCGGGCATTAAGGTGATTGAAAAGAATCATTGAGGCATCAGATTGGATAGAAATCAATCTGGCTTCTTGCGTTTGTACTTTTATCGCATTATTTCCATCACCGGCATCAAAAGGACCGTAACCAAACGAACTGCTCCCATGAAAAACATTAAACGCATCTACAGAACTTCTCCAAGTCCCTAAAGCTCGGTTTTCAAAAGACTGTGATTCATATGTAAAATTGATTTCATTGACTTCATTGGCATCTAATATTTTAACTAAATACCATGAAGTCACTTGTGGAATTTTAAGTTCATTGGCATTTAGACTTGCAGAATAAACTCTATCAATAGAATTGATATCAGCACCTTGTTCATCTCCTCCGAAATAGTACATTGCGCCATCGGGAGTCGTGATTTTGAAATAGACAAACTGGCTATGTAAATCGGTATAGCTGTTAATGCTATGATCGTAATTCACCTCAACTTTTAAATCACTGTGAACCTTAAATCTCACATTGCGATCTTTATCAAAATAAAAAGACCCAGAGTAACCATTAAAATTGAAACTATAGATATCACTTTCACCGTCAATCAATCCACTTCCGATTCCTGTCCATAAAGTGTGACCTATATCATCAAATAGATTTGCACTATCCAAATCCTGGAGACCATTTGTCTCGTAGTAACCTTCCACATCTTGATACTTTGGCATCTGTCCACCTTCATCAGGCAAACCTTTAATTTCCCGTGTGATTACTCCACCAGCATTCAAAGACCAACCTAGACCAGCCGATGAGGCTATTTGTGACACTTTAATACCACTACTGTGGTAGCTCAAGCTTATAGGAAGCTTCAAAGAGCCCTCTCGTACTGTCCATATTGGAATATCAATTTTGGGTATCCCGGTATGAAGAGAGACTGGTACATCCCCATATTTCCCCAATTCTGCAGCATTGGGTGGCTGAGGAACACTTATTGAATCTGAAGTTAACCTGGACTGTCCGTTAGTTGCACTTATATTGAACGCAAAGAGAATTAAAACTGTACATAGATGGCACAAGATTATTCGTAATGTTTCCGCGTTTTTTTTCATTGTTTTCGTTTTTTGAATTAAAATTTGAAGAAATATGATGATCTTAATTAAGACAAAACAAAGGTCCAAAATGATGATGCCTCATCAAAAAAATGAGGGTTAGCAAAAGGGGGACAAAAACTCTAAATAGCTAATTAATAGGATTTTAAATTTAACTCAGATATGTTATCAATTCTTGATTTGAACTGACATTGAGCTTTTTTCTAAGCCTGGTTAGAACCTTTTTAACACTATCAGGACTAACATTAAGTATTTGGGCGATTTCCTTATTACTCAATTTAAACCTTTTGAGGCGGCAATACGTTTTTTCCGTTTTCGTGAGTTGTATTCCCGACCGCTCGGTGGGAATGAAGAATTTCGGAAAAAGTTGATCAAATGACATCTCAAAAGATTCCAAATCACTAGCGTTAAGATCTTGAACAATATTCCTTACTTCCTGAATATTCGTGCTTGATTCTAACTCTTTTCGCAAAAGAACGAGCTGTTTCGTATCATGAAGAAATGCATTTTTTAAGTTTTGAATTTTCTCCAAGTATATGGACTCCCTTTCAAGATTGATCTTTCTATAATACCTGTAAAAAGTAAAGCCAATTACTCCAACAAGAATTACCACAAAGAGACAAAGAATGAGTATTTGGGACTTTATTTTTGCTACTTGCAATAGATCCAAATCCAGACTTAGTTGTCTTTTGTTGTTTTGGATATTCAGCAAATTCGCCCTAGACTGAAAGGAGGCTCTCATCATTTCTGATTGCCTGGTGAATTCTTCATGCCTCAATTCTTTTTGAAGAATTCTCATTTTTTTCAAGACCACAATACCATTTTGAAAATCTGACAATAAAAGTCTTGACTTCAGTACTGTTTGATAATATCTTATTCTCAACAACTTGCTTTGTTTAAAATATCTGCCCTTTTCAAAGTTTTTAAGTGCGGTCAAGGCCGCATGCGGAAGGTTTTTACCGTTAGCCAAGGCCGCTTTATTTAGGTTATACACTTCAAGGTATATGGAAGAGGACCGCTTATCCAATTCCCTTTTGAATCTCTCATTGTACTTTTCAGCCAACTCATATTCATTTGTTCTTATGTACTCCTTAGCAATGCTATTAAACAGAGCTAGTCGGACTGAATAGTTTTTGATTTCTTCTGCAACTAAAAGCGCTCTGCTCAAGTATTTAAGAGCGCTGTCTGGTTCATCAATAGAACTATAAATTGATCCAAGCAACTGATTCATTGTCAAATGACCTGTACCGATAAGGTTTCTCGAATCAAAATATTTCTTCGCTTGATTTAATAGTTTCAGTGCCAAGTCATATTCTCCAATATGAAAATATATTGATGCTAAATCAATCATCAACATGTTATGTGCGTAGGGGTCTTTAATATTTTGCTGTAAAGACCAATCCAATCCATTATAAAGCATTGCTTTCGCTAAATAGAACTTATTGGCAACTCTTAATAGGTGTGCATTGTTACCATATTTATGGAGAACAGATTTGTAATTTCCCGACCTTTTTGCAAATTTCAACGCATTTTCCGCATGATATAGGGATGAATCCATCATTCTTTCACTTTCATATATCAATGAAATCTGATAATATGCGGATGCCAAGTCCTCAAAATTGGAATTCAAAACCGCAACATCTCTGGCTTGATATGAATACTTCAGTGCACTGTCATAATCGAATAGGACAAATTGATAAAAATCCGATACCTGCAAAAAGATATTCGAGGCAATATCTTCATTCTTAACAATACTTGAGTGTTTCTTTATTTTGTTTAAAATGATCTCAAACTTTTCGGAGTTTTCATTTTGAATATAATATTCCAAAGAGTCTTTCATGTCGGTTAAACTTGTGGCACTTGAAATAACAGATAAGCACACCAATAAATATGTTGTGTAAAACCTCATCTAATGTTATTAATGAATTGAGTAAGGCCACTGACAGTTTCGATATCCACTTTTTTTCTCAGGCGATTTTTATTGATTTTAACTGATTCAATAGTTATAAAGAGCGTATCAGATATTTCCTTGTTGTTAAGGCCAAGTTTGATCAAATAGCATAATTTAATCTCACTCTCTGATATCCCATTTATCGCTCTGACCAAAGTCTTTCGAAAAGTAGGGAATAGAATATCAAATTGATTAACGAGTAGAAGCCAGTTTTTATCTTCTTTGAATGAGATGATCAATTCTTTGCTCAAACTTCCTTTATCAGGCTGTACTTGAATGATTTCTTCTAATTGGGTTACTTCTGCAGATTTAAGTTTCCACCTGTTCCTTAATGATTTCAACATCAATTTATAACGGTTTCGACTCAGTTGGTTTCTACGAAAATAGCTGAGAAATACCATTCCAAATAGAACCAACAATAGTGTAACTATCAAAACCCAAAGCAATAATCGACCTTGACTCAATTTCTCATTTAACAACTCATTTTTCAATGTTGTCATGAGTGTTTTACCATATTGAATCATATCCTCTTCCTCTTCCAATCTAAACCGATCTTTCAGAACTTCAACTTCTTTGTTTCTAGCGTGTTCAGAATTCAAATCTTCAATTTCATGAATTCTTTGCAGTAAGTCATAGGCTTTTTTAAAATCAGATTGATGAATGGCGGTGTCAAAGGAGGCGTTTAATGAATCATTAACATCTTTGTTGGATATTAAGAGTTCCGAGGGTTTGACACCTCCAGATAAAAGAACAAGTAATATTAAGAGTAAAAAGGGCTTCATTGCAACACTAAAAGTAAGTAAACGCTACACCAAAAAAATATTCAATTCAAATTATTTGACATTTATTGAGCTCACACAAATTGGGTGAATACCCGGTTTTATGGAACTACTGAACAGCCGTTTTAATAAGTTCATAAATTTTATCATCAAATTTTTCATAATTGATATAAATTCTTAAATTTGCAGCCTTGAAAAAGCTTGGCCCGTTCGTCTAGGGGTTAGGACGCCAGGTTTTCATCCTGGAAACAGGGGTTCGATTCCCCTACGGGCTACGGATGAAAAGTAAAGAAGGTTGGATCTAGGAGGATTCAGCCTTTTTTTGTGATCAATCGCAAGGTTAACTATTTCATAAAAGAGAATCTCCCATTTATAAAATCAAACTTATTCCCCATAAAAACCATCTTGGGTAGCCACTATTTCTTGTGTTCTTTTGTAAGCACATACAGGCAAAGAAGACGTTGTTGTTTATCTTTTCTTAAAGAAAAGAAGTGGAAATGGGGCTGAGGAGCCCCATTTTTTATTGTTGTCTGAGCATACCAATGTTTCACTTGCTCATGAAATACTTTAGTCTATCTTTAAAGTCGCCTCTCTTTAGTTTAGCCAATTTAATGGTTCTTCCATTTTTGAGTTTAATCGAATTGGTAAACGAAAAGGAGTTCACACTATTGAGATTCACGATGTATGATCTATGGCAACGATAAAAATCGTCTGATATCATTTCTTCAAAATGACGAATTGGCATTGAGCTCGTAAAATCATCCCTTTTTATATCATTAAATACAATCTTCGTGTACTGCCCATCAGATTCAAAAAAAGCGATATCAGCGAGATCCATCACAATAGTCTCTTTTCTGTCCGAAACAAGTATTTTCTTTACATCAGGGCTTGAAAAATTACTTAGTAATAGATTCAATTTTTCATTTTGATGCTCTAAGATGATCTCTTCTTTTGCTTTTGATATTATCACACGGAATTCATCAAGATCTATGGGCTTTAGAATATAGTCACAAGCACTCATCTTAATTGCCCTCATAGCAAAAGTATCATGAGAGGAAATGAAAATTACTTTCCCCTCAAGTGGCTTTTCGAGATTCTCAAATATTTCAAATGAGATTCTATTATCCTCTAATTCTATGTCGCTTAGTATGAGGTTGGGATTGTTCTTTTCAATCAATTTTCTGGCCTGATCTACTGAAGAGGCCTCCAGCATTTCTGCATTTGGTATAATCTTCAAAACCTCGTTCACAATGAAACCTCTGTAGCTCAGATCATCTTCTATTACCAGTATTCTCACGAGCTCAAGTTAAATAAAGTTTCGGAAATAAGATTTTAATCGCAGTTCCATTTTCCGAAGAATCCATCGTCATTCTAATTTTAAGCTTGTTCTTTGAATTGAACATATTTATTCTTTCTTGGATTATCCCAGAACTATATGATTTCCTTTTAGATTTTGCTTTAGTTAAAGCAATTCCCTTTCCCTTATCCTGAATCTCGATAATAATATATTCCTCATCATTATCATCGATATTTACGTTTATCTCTCCAATGCCATCCGATGTTCCATGTTCGAAAGCATTTTCCACTAAGGGTTGAACCAACATAGGCAGAATAAATAATTCCTCATCCAATAGTGCGGGATCATAAGAGAAATTACAATTGATACGTCTTTGATATCTCTCCAATTGGATGTTAATGTAATTCTTAAGTATTTGTATTTCCTCTTTTAATGGAATAAAATCTTCGTTTGAAGAAGTCAAAATTCCACGGCTCAACCTTGCAAAACCCGACAAAAATTGAAGTGAATCTTCAACCTTGTTTTGTACAATATAAGTCTGCAGAATTCCCATTGCATTGGATATAAAATGCGGATTCATTTGAGAAGTCAGTAGTTTTTGTTCCAATCTCATTTTCTCTGCTTTTTGACGCGACTGCCTAATCTTGATAAGTAGAATTAGCACTAGGATTAAAACAAAGGCAAATAGAATGACAAAAACGTTCTGTTCATTTTGAGCCTTCAACTTGACCGCTTGCAGCTCCGCATTTTTCTTTTCATTCTGAGCTATTATCTTTTCTTCTCGCTCCTTAGAATAATTAAATTCCCGCTCAAGTCTTACAAAATCATCCCTAAAACTTCTTTCATCTAAGCTGTCTTTAAGTTTTGAAAAATGCAAGGCCAACCTATAATTGCTCTTTTTTTCATAGATTTCAATCATCAATGGATAGATTACCTGCAGGGCTGGTGCATATTGCAATTCATCGAAAACTGCTGCAGCCTTCAGAACATGGGTTTCTGCTAGTGCCAAATTGTTTGTTACCAGGTAGTATTCAGTTTTCGCTAGATAAAGTTCACCAAGACTGGGTTTTTGACTGGTAATTTCCAGTAAGGAATCTACAATTTCCAAACCTCTTTTTTTGCCTGCTCTGCAAAGAAGGTCACCTTTCATTAACCACACACGATGAACACTTTCAGAAATGTTTCGCTCTTTCTGTAATTCAAGAAGTTGATTTATGATCTGCAGTGCCAAATCACTTTCACCAGATAGATTGTAGAATTCAGCTAGATTGACTCCTGATATCAGCAGGCCGGGTAGATTTTCTTTTAAACGTAATTGGTAACTCTTCTTTTGATATTCAAAGGCCCTTCTATTATCCTTTTTATGATGATAAATAACGGCCATTTGCCCATAAATAACAGATACCTGTCTGGCATGTTGTAGTTTTTCAAAATATGCTAGACTATTACGCAATGTGCTCAATGCTAGCTCATATTTACCATCATTGACAAGAGCCAATGCAACATTTGAGTAGATTCTATAGTTAAATATGGAATCTACAATCCCAATCTTATTGCTGTGTTTTATAGCCTGTTCAAAATAGTAGATGGCGTTGGTATCCAATTGAATTCTCGCTAGATCGCCTTTATGATTATATATTTTCCTTAAGATCTCGTGATTAGAAGTATCAATTGAAATCGCCAAATCAAAATAAAACTTAGCTGAATCGAAATTTTGTTTGTGGTTTTTGAAAACAAAGCCTTTTTTGAATGCAGCGTACTGTCTTATTTTTTGTTGTTTGGCATAAACTGGTGCTTGTAGTATTGCATTAATCTTGGATAATTGTGAAATGCTGTCTGCATGTTCTGGTGCTATAACGCTAAATAAACTATCTATCGAATATTGCGCCCGAGCAAAAAAAGAAAACAAGAAAAAACATAAAACTAAAAAAAGCTTCTGCATTCCAGTAAAAATACGATTATACTGCAAAACATAAAGATTGTTTCAAATGGAATCATCAATGAAGAACGGGACTATAGCTAAAAATTCAACGGACCGATTTTCTACCAATAAATTCAGAAAGTAATGTACATGTGCGAACAAATGCTCCATAGAAGAATGGAGATAATTTCTACCTTTGAATTCATGAAGGAACTCAATCCTCAGGACCTTATTGAAAAAGCCTCTGAACTTTTTCCAGACGTAGGTATCAATTCATTCTCTAAGCTTTTACCCTATTTCAAAATTCAGAAACTTAAGAAGAATGACATATATATTGATTTCAATGAAAAATCTTATAAAATAGCCTTAGTTTGGGAGGGTTTGCTAAGAACGATATATGTAAAAAATGGTGAAGAGATTACTGCAGGATTCTTTTCTGAAAATAGTCTGGTAGCCAGTTATCGATTTTTAGTGTTTCAAGAACCAGGAAATTATCAAATCAAGTCTTGCGAAGATTGTGTTCTACTAGAAACGGACAATAGGGAACTCTTCAACATGTATCAAATGGACCCTAACCTAGCCATGTGGGGTCGAAAACTTATCAATCGAGAGTTTGCCCATACACTTGACCGATTAGAGAGTCACATTTTAGATTCTCCCGAAGAGCGCTATGAAAAATTGTTAAAGGAAAACAAGTCTATTTTCAATCGTGTTCCTCAAAAGCAAATTGCTTCATATCTTGGCATCACTCCTGTGTCTCTTAGTCGTATTAGAGCAAGAAAATTGAATCGTTGAGGACTTTGAATAAATTTTCCGCTATTTTAGAAGTATTTTCAACAGACATGATCCGAAAAATAGGTCTTTTGGTAACTCTTATTTTCAGTTGCAACTTGTTACTTGCAAGCGCATATGATGGTGAACAACACTATGAAAATACAGAAGACTATAAAGCGTCTATTATCATATCTGAGTTAACTAATGTCAATCCTGACTCTGCACTGACAATTCTAAAAGACTTAGAATTAAACTGCATTCGTATTGAAAACATTTCAGGTTTATGTTATACGTACTTATTGAAAGCTTATGTGTATTCTGAAAGCTCCTTATCCAATAATGATAGCACCATAGTATACTTGAGAAAAGCCATTAATCTCGCAATTCAACTAGACAATGTCAGACTCATTACTCAAAGTAATAACGATTTGGGTGCTTTTTATATGGGAACAGGTGAACTGGATTCTGCATTTTACTATCTGAATATAGCCAGTCAAATTGCAGAAAAAGAAGCGTTTGGAGACCTTCATTTTCGATCAGTCATCCGCTTAGCAGAACTTTATAGCAAAATTGGAAATGAAATCATCTCCGAATCAATGCTAGAAGAAGTGTTGAGTAAAAAAGACCAGGTATACTCTGATGCACATCAGAGAAACATCGTGGTATTGTCTTTGGTTGAATATAAGATTAAACTGAATAAATTAACGGAAGCCAGCGATTTAATCGAAAAGGCTAAAAATCATTTTAATACGGTCAAAAATCACTTTTGGAAGCACAAAGTTGAATTGTTAAGGGCTACTATCAAATACAATGAAGGATCTTTAGATGAATCACTGGAGATTATCGAAGCTCTTCTCGATCCTGTCAAATCAAATCAATATGTAGAACTCACTTATAAATGTTACCTTTTAAGACACCACATACTACTCAGGAAATATCGATCTAAAGCACTTTCCAATGCTGAAGAAGTACAAGAATACTATAAACAAATTGGATACCTCGAAGGCCAAAATCTTGTTGACTTTTTCAAATCGGAGATATTATTTGCAACTAAAGATTATAGCGAAGCAGCTAAGACTGCGAGCAAAATTGATGTAGATATTCTAACAAAATTCGATGATGCTCTAGTACTTAAATATTACACTCTTCTTAGTGAATCAGAAAAGAATATGTCAAATGGAGCGAAATCTGAGAGGCTGTTGAATGATTATTTGAAGTTCAAAGCCAATAAAGATTCATTACAGTTCCGATTCAAGCTATCCATAAATGATATCGAGAGGTTTATGATACGCAAGCAAAATCAATTAGATAAAAGCCAGCTTGAATTACAATATTCAAAAACAAAGACACAACTATTGATCACGCTTTTTTTATTAGCAGCAATTTTAATCATACTAATTTTTCTAAAACTTTGGAACAACCGTAAAAAAGCCTACTCCCAAAATCAAAAACTAGAATTCCAATTAAAGCAACTTGAAACTACTGTCAAAGAAAAGTCAGAGCTTCTGAAAAAAATCAAGGATCAAACAAACTCAATTGATACCAACATAGATCATTTGAGTCAACTTGCTGTCGAGGGGAATTGGCTTGCCTTAATATCTCAATTCAAATTAGTGCATAAGTCTTTTCTATCAGATCTCGGTCAAAAAGCTAATGGGAAACTCACCAAAACAGATGAACGATTGGCAATTCTTCTGAAGTTAAACTTGTCCAACAAGGAAATATTAGAAATCCTGAATATCACTGAAGCTGGGTTTAAAAAAGCCAAAACAAGGCTGAGAAATCGTCTCAATTTAGAGGCTAGCACATACCTCTCAAAATACATAAGATCCAAATTTTAACTACCTGATCAACAAACACATAACTCAAAAGGGTATACACTTTTGTAGCCTATAAAAGCGCGTGACAATAACCTATTTTAGGTACACCCGAATAATTGACACGCACGCGATTGATCTTGATATTCGTATCAAATCAATTAAAAAAAATGAAAGCACCTATTTTACATTACATCATTATTGCATTCCTCATATTTCTGTTTCAAAGTGTGATCCACGCTCAACAAATCAACTCGAATATCTTTACTCCAACCAAGGATTTATTCATCGAAAAAATTCACTATAACACACTTTCAAACCAAAATCCTAATCCTCAGAATAATGGCAATATTGGTGCAGTAGAATGGAATATTGGTGATAACAAGCACCAGTACCAATACACCTATGACAATAAAAATCAATTAAAATCAGCTCAATTCTTTCAGGAAACGCCAACCGGTTATCAAATGTCAGATTTGAATTCAACACAAAACATTGATTATGATGAAAATGGCAACATTACAGGTGTATTGAGAAGTGGCATCGGCCAACCTAAGGATCAACTCAATTATACCTATAATACTTCCAATCAACTTCAAACTGTTGAGGAACTAGGGGATTTAAATTCAGGTTTTACTACAAATAATGCCTTTGGTGGTTATTTATATGACGACAATGGTAATATGATACATGATGATCATAAGGAGATTTCCATTCGATACAACAATCTTAATTTACCAGATACTATAGTCTTCAGTTCGAACGATACGATTATATTCTTTTATAATTCAAAAGGAAAAAAATATTTAAAAAAGGCAATTGGTCATACGGGTAGTGTAGACTACAAATATTACATCAACGACATCCATTATAGCAGTGGGACCATAGAGTCCATAGCGCATGACGAAGGACGAGTTGTTCCCTCAAATCTAGACTTTCAATATGAATATGTCTTAAAAGATCACTTAGGCAACAACCGTGTATTTTTTAGTGACCTTAATCATGATGGTAGCATTGATAAGAATACTGAAATACTACAACAACACCATTACTACCCCTTCGGAATGAAAATGGAGGGTAGTTGGAACCAAATCACTTCTTCCACCAATCCAAATCAGTTTAACGATAAAGAAAACATTGAAGATTTTGGCCTTAATTGGCTCGACTATGATGCTAGGTTCTATGACCCATCGTT
>JALEGO010000494.1 GCA_022763165.1 Flavobacteriales bacterium | reverse complement strand
GAACAACTTGAACATCTGCAGAGATTTGAATATGAAACTGGGCCACTTAAAAAGTTACCCGAAGGAATTAAAAAACTTGATAAGCTTGAATATTTGGAAATTAGAGAAACATCTCTTTCAACATTTCCTGTGGCTATATGTCAACTAGAAAAATTGACTCAATTGTCAATGCCTTTTTCAAAGATTAAGAGCATACCTGAAGAAATTGCCCTCCTCAAAAACCTGGAATCTTTAGATTTGAGAGGCGCTCAGATCACTCACCTTCCTAAGTCTTTTGGACAACTTAAGCATTTGAAATATTTATCTCTAGATGAAAATAGCTTTTCCTCATTTCCAATGGAAGTTTGTCAGTGTTTAAATCTTAGCTACCTTCGAATGTCGGAAAATAATCTTGACAGTTTACCTGAAGAAATTCAAAGTCTCAAAGCCATAAGTTGGCTTGATCTAAGCGAAAATAAATTCAAAGTCTTTCCAGAAGTATTGTTAGAATGGAATAATACATTTGGGCAAGCGGCAACGCACTATTCGTTCTATGTGGATCCGTCCCTTTATAATAATGTCCGTTTAAGACTTCTATTTGAAAAGTCGTTTTTTAGGGATTTGAGTAGAGTAGACAAAAAGTATCATTTTGGAGCTTACATCAACGACAAAAAGAGACTCAAAAAAATTCCACAAACACAATTACGAAATCTTATAAACTCCAAAATTACTGAAGTTTCAGACAATACAGTGAAGTTCTTAACTGAAAAAAATAAAGAGAGTATTTCCAATGGTGCAATAGTTTTCAATGGAATCAAAACACTTAAAGGACTTTCCAAAATTAGAGAGGAACTGAAAGTTGGGAATGTTCAAGTTCTCAACAAATACGATTCTAAAGTCACTCATATATTGATCAAATCAAAAGGTAACAAGGATTTCTCCAATCTTCCTGAGAAAGAGCATTGGAAATGGATTACTGAATCACAACTTCGGAAATATATTGACAAAATCAATCCTGGTTACCTAGTTGAGGAATCCTTCACCGATTTAGACCATGTCTCTGATCTTATCTTATCGCTTGACGAAAACAATATGGCGCTTGCTCTAGAAATTATTTCTGGTGGTGGAATTCCGGATGATTTATTGACGCACTTGTTTATTGTTCACAAAATGTCCGATGAAAAGCAAACAAGAAAAAAAGCAGGAGATATGCTTCGGAAAAAGGGAAACATCGAAATACAAAAGGTCCTCAGAATGCGCTCAATGATTCGCTTTGATAAATCATACTTCTTTTCAGATGACATTCGCAATACATGTGAAAAAATAGATCAGTTTACCGAAAACGGGGCATTTGATAAAGGCTTAATTGCTTATGCCGTTTCAAAAAAGTACAACTTTAACCATGGGTATGCCTTGAACTTCGCAAAATCGGAACATAAGAAAGAGCTTTTAACCCAAGTCATTGAAAATAATGTGTTTGAATTAAGCTACTATGAATCTGATTTCATTGAATTTCCAAAGGAATTGTGTGATTTCAAAGACTTAGTCAAGATCCGGTTTCACATTAACAGCGGTCAGTGGAAAGGCAGCAAGTTTAAGAGAAACAACAAATTTGAAGTACCTGAAGAAATAAAGAACTTAACCAAGCTAAAAGAATTAGCCCTTTTAGGACCAATTACCCATTTTCCAGTTCATGCACTTGCTGAAATGAAGGAACTAAAATCACTTCTCATACGAAATTCCGATTTACACAAGAAAGGAATAAGCAAAGAACAGCTTGCAAAACAACTTCCCAACTGTAAAATCCAATTCTCCTGAGATTATCTAAATTTGCAAAGAATTAGAATCGTCATGCTTAAAAACCTACTCATCTTTAGCGCATTGATAACAACCGTTGTTTCAAATGCCCAAGTTCAAACCAACAAAACTAAAAACCTCCAAAATCAGGCAAGGTCTGTTAGTGAAAACATCAGTAATACAGGAATGATCCAAGCTGGTTTTCAAGATACCGATGATGATGGACTACCCGATTTCTGGGAGATACAACATAATTTAGACATCAATGACCCATCTGATGCCTATATTGATCTTGATAATGACGCGGTATACAATTTATTTGAATTTCAACTTTCTAGCGACCCTTACGACAGTCTGAGCCCACATATCATTCAAATTGACTCAACCATGTCTTTACAAGACACAATTGAATCTTTAAGTCAGCCAACAGTAATCCGACTGCAGTATGGTGAATACAGCTATGTTCAAGAAAATTTATTTAACATCGATTCACTACAATTTCTTATTCAAGGAGGCTGGAACGAAAAGTTTAGTAAATGGCATCACGATTCTCTCACCAAAATAAATCATTTAGACACTACTAAAGAAGGTTTTTACTTCAATCCAAGTTCAGGTAAAGGTGTATGGACATTTCAAAATTTAATATTGGATGAATCAAAAAACTTTGGAGGATCAATGTTTTTAATTTCTGACAATAATATGGACACTTGCTTTATTACTTTATTCAATTGCAGAATCACAAATTCTGAAGGGAGTTTTAGTGGTTTGCTCGTTGATAACTGGATGAAACTTCCAAATTCCTACAGTGAAAATCGTTTTATAAACACTTTGTTCGCCAGAAGCTTTGACGATGGAATACATATACAAAACACTCACGAAAACGAAACGAAATTAAGATTTATCAATTGTACATCGACTCAAAATGGAGTAAATCAATCTGCCGATGGAATAAGATATTTCACATTGGATAATGCGACTGTAGATGCCAAGTTCTATAATACTATTGCCTGGGGAAATTATGGAGATGATATTAACGAAGGAGGAACTGTAACTAGGCAGTTTATCCACTCAGATATTGACGCTGTTTCTGGTTTTGGAACCAACGTTCTACCTGACGTAAATACGGTAAATATTTACCCAGAATTTATTGATTCGACAAATGCCAACTTTCATCTAGACAGCGCTCTTAGCACCCTTGTGGATGCAGGGTTAGATGTCGGGCTACCATTTAATGATCTTGCGATAGATATTGGTTGCTTCGAATCGGGAACACCTTCGGCTCCACCTACTACAATTTTAGAATCCAGATCTTATAGTAGTTTAAAGATATTCCCGAATCCCACAACCGAAAAGCTCCATATTCCTATAGATGAAAAAGAGCATCTCTTTGAAATATATAGTGTTACTGGAGAGAGACTCTCTACTAAGACATCTCAGGTTGATGATTTATTTATCATTGATGTTGGCGCTTTACCCAACGGTATCTATGTGATTCAAGATTTAGTATTTGGAAAAAGTGAGTCTTTTGTAAAAATAGACTAGTGTTTTAAGAATTTTTGGATGGTCTTCTCACCATAGAAGTAATAAACGCCATTTTCGAGATTTTTAACGTCTACCACTTTTGCAGTGCCCTTCAGTATTAATTTGGCACTAGAATTATAGATCTCATAATATTCCTCGCTTGCCAATTCAATTTTCTTCTCAACTCTCCACAACCAGCCACCGGTTCTTGAGCTTTTGGTAACATATGTAATGGTATCAGAAGTAACGTTTGAGGAGAATATTCTAATGATATTTGCTCCTGATCGAGGATAGAATTTGTATTTATAGTCTGGTTGATTCTTGCCAGCAACCTTTCCAGCATTTATCCAGCGCCCATACCTATATTGCTGAATATCATATTTCGCACCTTGCGGTTCATTTTTTACCAACCAATGCAAATAGCCTACAGAATCAATCGAAAGTTCGTAGATTCTGAAATCTCCTCTTTGTCCCCTGCCAATGACGCTCAATGTAAGTAATATAAGAAAAATTAAAGTTCTCACCTGATTCTTATGACGGTTACGGTCAAAGCTAATTCATTTTTAGATAATCTGCCAAAACAATTATAATAATAACGTGGGAATCGGTTATTTATAGACGAAATCCGTTCCTAAAGGAAGCGATTTAAACCCTTTGGCAAAATCATCAGGTGGCACTGTAAGTTTCCGTTTTAACATGTCCATCCATGCGCCAGATAATTTTATATGAGCGGCTTTTTTGTCTTGAGAATTAAAAATTTCATGATACAAAGTCCATCTGGCGCCATCGTCACTTATCTCTCCTCTAAGAAAATTAACCCTTATGGTATCGTATAAGCTGAGTTCCTTGATAAAAGAGCATTGTTCTTGAAATATGATTGGTCCTAATCCTAAATTCTGAAAATCTTTGCCATCATAACCCAAGTCTTGAAAAAAACGAATGCGAACATGAGCTCCAAAGTCATAATAAGCAGAATGCCTAACATGTTGATTATGATCAACATCTGACCACCTCACCTCTATTTTCTTTTCATAAGATCTCTCCATGTATATTTTTTAAAAATTTGTCTACACCTAAGTAAGTGATTTGATTGCACAAAACAAAGTTCGTTTAAAACGATTAGATTATATTCGTTAAAGCGAAAAACACAAAGGCAAATAAATACTGGCCAAATAACATGACTTTCGAAGAACTTGGTTTAAAAGAGGCGCTGCTTGACACATTATTTTACATGGGTTTTGAAAAAGCCACTCCTATTCAAGAAAAAT
>JALEGO010000493.1 GCA_022763165.1 Flavobacteriales bacterium | reverse complement strand
TTTTACCGAGAAGAACAAGATGAGTTTGCTATGAAGTCGCATCAGAAAGCTGCTGCCGCAATTGAAAGTGGTCGTTTCAAAGATGAAATTGTTCCTTGGACTGTGAAATCAATTTTCTTAGATGAAAATCAGAAAAGACAGGAGAAGGATCTCAACTTTGATACGGATGAAGGTGTTCGAGCTAACACGAATATGGAAGCCTTAGCAAGATTGCGTCCAGTATTTCAGCAAGGTGGAACGGTAACTGCGGGTAATTCTTCTCAAACGAGTGATGGAGCCGCTTTTGTTATGGTGATGTCTGAGGAAATGGTTAAAGAATTGAATCTTCAACCTATTGCAAGACTAGTTTCTTATGACGTTGCGGCTTTGGAGCCTAGAGTGATGGGTGTAGGGCCAATTTACGCGGTGCCCAAAGCACTTAAGAGAGCAGGAATGACGATAGATCAAATTGATCTTGTTGAGTTGAACGAAGCTTTTGCTTCTCAGTCTGTAGCTTGTATGAGAGAGTTGGGACTGAACCCTGATATTGTTAACGTGAATGGTGGAGCGATCGCTATTGGTCATCCTCTTGGATGCACCGGAGCCAAGCTTTCAGTTCAGATGTTCAACGAATTAAAGAAAAGAGATAAAAAATACGGTATGGTGACTATGTGTGTAGGAACTGGCCAAGGTGCTGCAGGGATATTTGAGAGATTAAACTAATCGCAAGCACGATCAAATTAATAATTAAACGAGTATATAATGGAAGCGGAAACAAAGTTAGCTTTAAAGGGAGGCGAATTTTTAATTAAGGAATCTGATGCATCTGACGTCTTTATTCCAGAAGAATTCTCCGAAGAACAAAGAATGATTGCTCAATCAGCGGATGATTTTGTAGAAAAAGAAGTCATTCCGAATTTAGATAGGATTGATGCAATGGAAGAAGGTTTGAATGTCGAGTTGATCAATAAGGCAGGAGAGTTAGGTTTATTGGGTGTTCATATACCAGAGCAATATGGTGGTTTTGGTAAAGGATTCGTTTCAGAGATGTTGGTAGCCGAATCTTTAGGTGATGCACATGCAATTTCAGTGTCGCTAATGGCTCATATGGGTATTGGTACGCTTCCAGTGCTATATTATGGAACTGAAGAACAAAAGAATAAATATGTTCCAAAGCTTGCTTCTGGGGAATGGAAATCCGCTTATTGCTTGACTGAGCCAAGTTCAGGTTCTGATGCAAATTCGGGAAAGACTTCAGCTAAGTTGACCGATGACGGAAAACACTATATCTTGAATGGCCAGAAAATGTGGATCACCAATGGTGGTTTCGCGGACTTTTTTACTGTTTTTGCCAAAATTGATGATGACAAGAATTTGTCAGCATTTCTTGTAGAAAAGGACTTTGGTGGTGTGACGATCAATGCAGAAGAGAAGAAAATGGGAATCAAGGGATCTTCTACTTGCCAAGTTTTCTTCGAGAATTGTAAGGTTCCAGTTGAGAATTTACTTTCTGAAAGAGGCAATGGTTTTAAAATTGCGCTAAATATCCTGAACGTAGGTCGTGCAAAACTTGGAGCTGCTGTTTTGGGTGCTGGTAAAAGAGTTATTTTGAACTCTATCAAATATTCGAATGAAAGAATGCAATTTGGTAGACCTATTTCAAAATACGGTGCGATTCGCTACAAATTAGCTGAACAGGCAATCAGAACTTATGTCTTAGAGTCGTCTATTTATAGAGCAGCCAACAATATTGAGATGAAGGTGAAAGATCTTGAAAATGAAGGGCTTTCTCATGAGAATGCTATTCTAAAAGGTGTTGAGCAGTTTGCAGTAGAGTGCGCAATCTTGAAAGTATTCGGGTCTGAAGTATTAGACTATGTAGCTGACGAGGGTGTTCAAATCTACGGAGGTATGGGCTATTCTGCGGAAGCGCCTATGGATAGAGCTTACAGAGATTCTAGAATCAACAGAATTTTTGAGGGAACAAACGAAATCAACAGAATGCTTGCCGTAGATATGATGCTGAAAAAAGGTATGAAAGGTGAGCTCGATTTGATGGGGCCAGCAATGGCTGTCGCTAACGAGTTGATGTCTGTTTCTTCTGACTCAGGAGATTATTCTGGACCTTTGGCCAATGAGAGAAAGTACTTGGTGAATTTTAAGAAAGTAGCACTTATGGTAGCTGGATCGGCAGTTCAAAAATTGATGCAAACTTTGGCGAAGGAACAAGAGATTCTCATGAATATAGCTGATATCTTGATTAAGATTTATGCTGCGGAATCTGCCTTACTCAGAACTGAGAAGTTGATTGGTATCAAAGGAGAAGGAGCATGTACAGATCAAATCAACATGACAAAGCTTTACTTTTATGATACAGCTGATAGCATCAACAAATTTGGAAAAGATGCAATTGCGTCTTTTACATCTGGAGATGAGCAGAAAATGATGTTAATGGGCTTGAAGAGGTTTACTAAAACTGAAGCAGTTAATGTCAAGGAAATCAGACAATCAATTGCTGAAAAATTAATTGATCAAGAGAAATATTGCTATTGATCATTTAGATATTGTAAAGAGGGGAGTGCAGCTCCCCTTTTTTTTTGCCTAATTTTGCGGGTTACTTTATGCTAAGGATTTTAATTTTAATATTCATTATCGGCCTTTATTCTTGTGAGAGAAGGGAACAGAAAGGGCAATCTTTGGAGCATTCAAGAGATATTCCAGTCCTAATAAATCAAATCATTCATGACGTTCACATCACTTCTCATGAGGGTTTGGATGATGATTGGTACGAAAACTTGCCCATGTTCGAAAAAGAGAAACTCGTTTCGGACATCTTGAGGGGAATTGAATTGGGCAAAATTAATGCTTATGATGGTCCTATAGGTATGCCAACGAATGATGATGAATATCTTATGAGCTATGCTGAAGTGATTGGAATGATATCGGATACCTTGGTTATTAACACAACCGATAGTGCTACTGATTCAACTACAGCTAGGTTTTATATCATCAATACTGAAAATACTTATCAATGGATTGATCGAATCACTTTTTGTGAGCGCTGGTTTTGGGATGAGAAAGGCTTTAAAATGGAAAAGGAGGTTTTTGGCTTGGCGCTGTCTCGTAGGGTGGTAAATGATTTTGGGGATGTCTTAGGTTATAAACGATTGTTTTGGGTCTGGTTTAAGGATGTAGACTTAAAAGGGATAGAGGTTTAAATGGAGATTTTTAGCTTAAATAGCGGCTTAAAAGGAATTCATCAGTTCAATTCAAGTGAGATTGCTCATTGCGGTTTTTTCATTAAATCCGGTACGAGGGATGAGAAAAAAGGGCAAGAGGGAATCGCCCATTTTATAGAACATGCGATTTTTAAGGGTACATCCAAAAGAAAGTCGTTTCATATTTTGAATCGTTTGGAAGTTGTGGGAGGAGAAATAAATGCTTACACAACAAAAGAATATACTTGTGTTCATGCGTCTTTTCTCAAAGAATATTATGATAGGGCTATTGAATTGATCGCGGATATTTTATTCAACTCAAATTTTCCGAAAAAGGAAATTGATTTGGAAAGGGAGGTAATCATCGATGAAATTGATTCTTATCTAGACAGCCCAATAGATCAAATTTATGATGACTTTGAAGGCTTGATGTTCGAAGGACATCCCTTAGGAAACCCAATTTTGGGAACCAAGGAAAGTTTGGCAAAAATTACTCCAGAAGAACTTTCAGATTTTCTTTCTGAACATTATATCCCAGAGAACATCTATTTTAGTTCTATTGGTAATATTGATGTAAAACGATTGCAGTTCATTTTACAAAAATATATTGGCCCCAAGCCCCAGAACCAACCAGCAAAGAGAAAGGTGAAAAGCGTGAAGTCTTTAAACCAATCTATTGTCTTGCCGAGACCTGTTCATCAAGCTCATGTGATTTTGGGAAGCAGGGGATTCAATTTATCTGACAACCGGAGACATATTTTGATTCTATTAATGAATTTACTTGGAGGACCATCCCTAAACAGCCGCTTGAACTGGGAACTAAGGGAAAAGAACGGTATTGCCTACAACATTGAAGCAAATTATACCCCATATTCCGATACTGGAATTGCAACCTTCTATTTTGGAACAGAAAAGTCTTTGCTGAACAAAGGCTTAAAATTGACTTACAAAGAGTTTAAAAAAGTAAAACAGAATAAATTAGGAACGCTTCAATTACATAATGCCAAAAAGCAGATTTTGGGTCAACTAGCCCTGGCTTTTGAGAGCAAATCGAGCTGGATGCTGTCGAATGGTAAAAGCCTTATGAATTATGGTAAAGTTGACGGCTTAGACAAGTTTCGCGAGAAAATTGAGAATATCCAGGGTTCTGACATCCTCGAAGTGGCAAATGAAATTTTAGATGAAAATCAATTGAGTACTTTAATTTACCAACCAGAATAGTATGGAATTTCTACCCGAAGAATTGGATATATAT
>JALEGO010000492.1 GCA_022763165.1 Flavobacteriales bacterium | reverse complement strand
TTTCTAAGCATCATATTCATTATTTCTCAAAAATCTCGACAGCTCCTGTGTCTTTTAAATATTTACTGATTTGATCTTTGTCAAAATTATGGTTCATATGAGGGTCGATTTCAACCGCAAAATGATCGTCAGTAGTTCTTGGGTCTGGGTTCCTAGCAATGGCACCTGGGAATGTCCAATTTCTTATCAGGTAGGTAATAGCCATACCATGAGCCGTACAGAAAACTGTAAATTCAAAAGTAACTGGTATGAAAGAAGGCAAGTTCTCTAAGAGACTAAAGCTTGGCTTACCTCCGATATTCATTGGCCAATCACTAATCATGAAGTACCAAATACCTAATAGTGCAAGTGACAATCCGATGCAGCCATAGATGAAAGCGCATATTGCCAACCTAGTCCATTTCATACCAATAACCTTCTCTATTCCGTGTATTGGAAATGGAGAATATACATCAGAAATGTGTAATCCCTGATCCACCATGTACTTAGCGCCATGTTTCAGAATGTCGTCATCAGTGTATAGACCGTATATCTTTGACATAATTACAGTTTAAATTATTCTTTACCTCCGTCTAGTTTATCTTGCCATTCCTTCAATTCTTCCCACTTTCCTTCAGCAGCCAATGAAGCCTGCTTAGGCCATGTAGCAGGATCATGAATTTGATATCTAGGACCTGCCGCAACTAAAATCTCTTTGATTTTCGTTGTGTCAGTTTGGGATAACTGTAAGAAATTAAGAATACCATTAGTATTTAATATTTCATTGATCTTAGGTCCTATTCCTTCTATTTTGGTCAAATCATCTTTTGCCTCAGCTTTAGAGGCTTGAGTATTCTGGACACTAGCTTCCGGTTCCGATTTTGCAGGTGCTGGAGTTGGAGTTGGCTCAGGCTTTTCTTCAACTTTCGGAGCCTCAACTTTTGGACTACCTGTGCCTTGTGTTGGCAAGGTTGGAAGTTCAACTTTCAAGTTTCCATTCTTATATCCTTCACCAGAGGACTTAACAATCGTTTTCAACTCGTTTAATGCCAATACTGGGAATACTCTACTGTAGAGTAGGAAGAGCACAAAGAAAATTCCTATTGTACCGATAAAGATTCCTAAATCCACAAACGTAGGGTGGAAGTCATCCCAAGAAGATGGAATATAATCACGATGTAATGAGGTAACTATAATTACAAATCTTTCAAACCACATGCCTATGTTCACTACAATTGAAAGTATAAACGATAAAACTAAGCTTCTTCTAATCTTTCTGATCCAGAACAATTGCGGAGTAATAACATTACAGCTCATCATCCAATAGTAAGACCATGAGTAAGGGCCAGTCGCTCTGTTCAAGAAAGCGTATCCTTCATATTCAACTCCAGAATACCATGAAATGAAAAGCTCTGAAAGATAGGCCACACCCACCATAGACCCAGTAATTACAATTACAATATTCATGTATTCAACATGCTTGACAGTAATGTAATCTTCAAGATTTACTACTTTTCTAACTATCAGAAGTAAGGTTTGCACCATAGCAAAGCCAGAAAAGATTGCACCGGCAACAAAGTAAGGCGGGAAAATTGTAGTATGCCATCCAGGAATTACCGAGGTGGCAAAATCCATTGATACAATAGAGTGAACAGAAAAAACCAGTGGTGTTGCTAAACCAGCTAGAACCAATGATACTTCCTCAAATCTAATCCAAGCTTTAGCGTTTCCTGTCCATCCAAAACTCAAGAACGAATAGATCTTCTTTGACAATGGCTTTACTGCCCGATCCCTAACTGTTGCAAAGTCAGGAATAAGACCAATATACCAAAACACCAGTGATACAGTGAAATAAGTAGATATTGCGAAAACATCCCAAAGCAGTGGTGAGTTAAAGTTTACCCACAAAGATCCAAATTGGTTTGGTAATGGTAATACCCAATACGCCATCCAAATACGTCCCATGTGAATTCCTGGGAAGAGGGCAGCCATCATTACGGCAAAAATCGTCATTGCTTCTGCGGATCTGTTGATAGCCATTCTCCATTTTTGGCGGAACAACAGGAGCACCGCTGAAATCAAGGTTCCAGCATGACCAATACCTACCCACCAAACAAAGTTTGTAATATCCCAAGCCCAACCAACTGTCGTATTCAAACCCCAAGTTCCAATACCGACACCGATGGTATATGTAATACAGCCGAGACCCCATAGGGCAATTAACGAGGCAATGGTAAACATCAAATACCACCACTTATTCGCTTTGCCTTCAACAGGAGCAACTACATCTCTAGTAATTTGACCATAAGTCTTGTTACCAAGTATAAGGGGCTCTCTTATTTCTGCTTCTTTGTGCATATTCAGTGGGTTTAAGCTTCCTTACTATTATTATTTCTAACTTTTGTTAAATACATGATATTTGGCTGTGTACCAACCTCTTCCAATAAATGATACATTCTATCATCTTTCGAAAGAGTATTTACCGTATGATTGTTATCATTGATATCACCGAAGGTAATCGCGTTCGTAGGACATGCAGAAGAGCATGCTGTTTGAATCGCACCATCCTGTACTTTTTCACCTTGTTTTTTGGCTTCCAATTTACCGGCTTGGATCCTTTGGATACACATACTGCATTTTTCCATCACACCCCTTGAGCGAACCGTAACATCAGGGTTTAGAACCATTCTTCCTAAGTCGTCTTGAGCAGGATTTATGCCAGTAAATTTGCGATAAGTATCATACTGGAACCAGTTGAAGCGTCTAACCTTATACGGGCAGTTGTTAGCGCAATATCTAGTACCCACACAACGATTGTATGCCATATGATTTAAACCTTCACTACTGTGTGTTGTTGCTGCTACAGGACAAACTGTTTCACAAGGTGCATGGTTACAATGTTGACACATTACAGGTTGATGAACAACCTGAGGATACATGGATGGTTTTTCCATCTTCGCGTACATTTCAACAGCACCAACTTCTCCCTCACTTTGTTCTGCTACTTCCTTGCTCATGTCTGAAGAGAAATAACGATCAATTCTCATCCAGAACATTGTTCTATTTCTTTTGACCTCGTCTCTTCCAACAATTGGAACATTGTTTTCAGAACCACATGCTGTTACACATGCACTACATCCAGTACATGTATTGAGATCAATAGCCATACCCCAACGGTGACCAAAGGTCTCAACAGGATGATCAGCCCATAGGTTAATATCCGTGGGCTTCTTTTTCTCTCCATAAGCATCGGACAACATCATTTGCTCGTTGTAACCGTCCTTACCATTTTTATAAACATCAATAGTCGTTTCATTGACTATTTTACGTCCCATCATTGTGTGATGCGTCTGAGAACTTGCCAATGGGTATTCCCCTTCAGCTTTAACAACATCAACACTGTAATTGGCATAACAAATTGTTCCATTTGATACTGTTGTATATGGAAATGCATTCAGCCCTACCAATCGATCTCCTTCGTATCCTTTTCCATATCCAAGTGCAACACCAACTGTATTTCTTTTTTGACCAGGAACAGGCATAACAGGAAGCGTCAATTCTCCTTGAGCTGTTTTGATGGTGGCCATGCCAGCATCACCTTGTT
>JALEGO010000491.1 GCA_022763165.1 Flavobacteriales bacterium | reverse complement strand
GTCATTTTCTATTTCTATGACGGGTATTATTTCGTCTTCCTCAGAAACACTATCCAAACAAACTACAAATTGAAGCCACTCATAGCGATCTTTTGATATTTCGTTCAATTCATATGTTCGATTCAAGGGCCATTCCTTGGAATCCAAAACTACTGGCTCAAGGATGAGAGCCTCAGAAAACAACGGTCCTGATTCGGCTGCATTGGACTTTATATATTCAACGATATCATAAGTGAACCCTTCCTCAACGGTTTTCCCAAAGCCATAGTTCCTTTCAAGAATTTCCCTGAATTTAAGAGGAGTACTTTCCGCATAAATTCTCGTCACGTTAGATTCCAAAATATGATTTTCAAAATCTTTGGGGAGTATCTTTTCCTGAAATGTGCTCAAAACTTCATCGTGATTAAAATCATAGAATTCAAGCAACTCTGGGTTTTGATTGCTTATGACAAGACCATCTTTTTTACTGCATTCATAAACTGAAGCAAAGGCTTGTTTTTTAATAACTTGAAAATGTTTACGTGAATAAATCAAGCTATAAAGTCCAAGGCCGAGCAAGACAAACACCATGCTAATCAAAAGTTTCGGATTTAATCTTTCGAAACTCCAGAATACGCCAAAAAGTAAAAATGGTGCGCAAAAGAGCAGACTACTAAATTGGATAATTGGCTTGATAAAATATGAGTATGAAAAGATGATACAAAAAGGAATGACAAATAGCAATAAAAGCCACTTTTCTCCGATTGTCCATGACAAGAAAAATGAACACAAGACAACAAACACCAATATCCAATTATAATGACATAGATATTTGAAGAAACTCCAGATAAAAGTTAGTCGCGGTGCATCCAGCCAATCCAGACCACCAATAGAAAATTGTTTTAGGGTCACACTTATATGGGGAACAAATAGTAAACAAGCTCCCAAAAAAGACCCGACAACAATCTTTCTGTTTTGCGGAAGCACTTTAAAGAACCCGAAAACCATTATTAGAACGGCTTGTAAAAAACTGAAATAGTGATTATACATGGTAGCTGCAAGCACAAAGGTCAAAAGCAATCCATAGAGAAGACTTCCTTTTCTATTCAATTCATAAATCAAAAGCAACAGGGCGAGGCTCAAAAACAAACCGGTAGCATAAGGACGAGCAATGGACCCATACGTAAGAAAATACTGGGATGTGGACATAAATGCCATTAGACCTAGAGCCATGTTTCTTGCATTCCAAAGAAGACCCAAACGATAAATGATGAAAAATGATAAAATACTCGAAAGAACAAAAGGCAGTCTTACCATTACCTTACTAGTCCCAAAGATATTAGTCCAATAATAAAGAAATACCTGAACGCCTGCAGGATGTCCATCAATCTCAATACCTCCTTTGATTAAACTGCCTAAGTCTGCAAAAGAAAGCCGTGTCAATGCGCTCAACTCATCATGCATGAAATCAAAGTTCAAACAATAAACTCTCAAGCCTGCCGCAATAAGAATGATTAGTGAAGATATGATTGCATATTGTTGTTTGGTCAACATCATTGATATCGTTCTTATGAATGATTACATTTGCCCAAACCTTTTTCGTTCAGTTGGGGTACTCTACAAACGGCATTATAATACATAAAATAAACTACTCTGAAAGCAGTCAGATATTTAGCATCTTGACTGAGAATCATGGTTTTCAAAAGTACTTCATTCAATCGATTAAAAGAGCAAAAAACAAAAAGCAATATAGCTTTCACCACCTAAGCATCGTGGAGATCTCAGGAAAAATGATCAAAGAAGATGGAATTCAAAATCTATCCTCTATCAAACCCATCGCTCCGCTTTTAAATATTGTCAGCTCATTTGAACGAATCAGTATAGCGTTCTTTATCTCCGAAATAATGACAAAGGTACTTACCCCTGGTCTACATAGCGAGGGTTTGTATTCATTTTTATATCAAAAAATTCAACAACTTGATCAACTTCAAACCAACCTCAAATTCTTTCCGCATGAGTTTTTGATTTCACTTTCAGAACATTTAGGATTTGGCTTATTTTACCTTCAAAAAGAGATTAGCCCAGTTGACGCAATCGAGTTTAATTTTCCTATTCATGAATTCCCAACTTTAAAGGCATTTTTAGGCACGAAATTTGTTAATGAAAGTGTTGATAGGAGTACACTTTTGGACGAATTACTCAAGTTCTATGACAAACAAATTGATACTTTTGGCGCTTTGAAATCTTTAGAGGTTATTCGACAGGTAATGAATTCATGAAACGTGGGCTTATTTATATTCTTTTGTTCCTTGCAGGTGCTGATTTAGGCGCACAGAGCATTACTATTCGCGACCGTTCTAATTTCAAACCAATTAAAGACGTTTTTGTTTATAGCAAGGACATGCAAGCGACAAGCCTTTCTGATTCCATTGGAAGACTTGATCTGCGAACATTTGACGGTCATGATACTTTGATTTTTCAGCATCCATCTTTTGAACGACTATATTTGCATCGAGATAGCCTAGTACCACAAAGCTCATTGTTTCTATCCCGGATTTTTCACAAGATTCAAACAATAGAAATTAAAGAGCATAGGTGGAGGGAATATCAGGTTGATGCAGCGCATCATATTTTATCCATAGATTCTAAAACTGCAGCACTAGAAAACCCACAAACAGGAGCAGACTTATTGGCGACCAGTGGTCAAGTATATGTCCAAAAAAGTCAAATGGGAGGTGGCAGCCCAATGATAAGGGGGTTTTCTGCAAACAGAGTACTACTCGTCCTGGACGACATTAGAGTGAACAATGCTATTTTCCGTTCAGGAAATTTGCAAAATGCAATAATGATTGATCCATTAAACATCGATGAAACAAAGGTCATATTTGGACCAGGATCTGCCATTTATGGTAGTGATGCTCTAGGAGCGGTAATGAGTTTTAGAACCATGTCCCCCAAGATTGATACCAACAAAAATATCACCGCCAGTATCTTTGGAAGATGGTCCAGTGCCAACAATGAAAAAACTATTCACTCTTACATAGGTTTTAACAAGGGCAAGTTCGCGAGCCTTACGAATTTTACAATAAGTGATTATGACGGTTTGAAAATGGGTTCAAATGGACCTGACGACTATTTGAGAAAGGAATATATAGAAAGAATCAATGGTATTGACAGTATTATTTCAAACCCAAACCCTCAAAGACAGCTCTTCACAAACTATCAACAAATCAATTTCAGTCAAAAGCTATTAATGCAATTGACAAAAAAGTCTCAGATTCAGTACACACTATATTTTACTACCTCATCAAATATTCCAAGGTATGATCGACTCATCGAAACCAGAGATGATACATTAAGAAATGCAGAATGGTACTATGGCCCACAAAAATTAAACATGCACACATTGAAATATAGTCTTACCAACGGAACCAAGGCCTTTGATTCTTTGCAGTTTTCCGCTGCCTATCAGGCCTATACGGAAAGTCGTCATGACAGACGCTTTCAATCTAATAATTTGAGACATAGAACAGAAAACCTAGATGTAATTACCGGAAATCTAAGTCTCATCAAAAACTTTGATGGTAATATCAGTCTGTATTATGGTGCTGAAACGAATCTAAATGAAATCAAATCTAAAGGTGAATCTGAAGATATAACTGAGGGTTCGATAGAAGAAATCAACTCACGATACCCAGAAAGTACCTGGAACAGTTTTGCTGCATATGCCTCATTAATTAAAAAAACTTTAAAGGCAACTTATCAAGGTAGTATAAGGTATAACTTCATTCACATCAACGCAATTTTTGACACTTTAATATTCCCATACCCTTTCGCAAAAGCCACGCTTGACTTCGGGTCATTGAGTGGAGGAATTGGTGCAAACTTCAAACTGACGGAGTCCCTAAACATCTTCTCCAATTTCAGCAGTGGGTTTAGAGCTCCAAATATTGACGATCTTGGGAAGATATTTGATTCAGAGCCAGGAAATGTAGTAGTACCAAACGATGAATTGAAACCCGAAAACTCATACAACCTAGAGCTTGGACTAAAGCTAAAAAATGAAGTAAGCAATTTGCAATTTGGCTTTTACACAACATATCTTGATAATGCTATTGTCACCAGAGACTTTAGTCTTAGCGGAGCTGATAGCATTATATATGATGGTGAGTTGAGTCGTGTTCAAGCACTGCAAAACGCAACTTTCGCTTATATCTATGGGGGGTACTTGTCCTTTAAACAAGAGATCTTACAACATCTTTCAGTAGGAGCAAATATCAATTACCAAAAAGGATTCGAACAAATAGAAGATCAAACTTTTGATGAACTAAGACATATTGCTCCAACCTTTGGAGATTTGCGTTTAACTTATTCAAAAGAGAGGATTATGTGTCAACTGAGCACCAGGTTTATGGAGACATTAGAATTCAAAAATATGGCTGAATCAGAAAAAACTAAGAGTCATTTATTCGCTAAGGATGGGAATGGGGATCCACATAGTCCAGCCTGGTTTATCATAAACTTCAATAGCAATATCCAAGTTTACAAGAATCTAAAAATGGGTTTAAGTGTTGAAAATATATTTGATAGGCGCTACAGGACATACTCTTCAGGCATTTCTGCACCTGGAAGGAATTTTATATGTTCCTTGAAATGGACCTTTTAAGCAGATTCCAACATGCTTGCATAAATGATTTTTTTGGAATCTATAAGATTTAATTGCACGCTTTTTAAGTCAATAACGTTGCTTTGCTTTTTGAGTTTCTTATATTCTACAGAGGATGAAAACACCAATTGTTCAACTCCTTCAACAAATACTCTCCAGACAACTCCGTAAACGCTTTTTCCTGACGCTAATCTGAAGTGGCAATGCTTATCTAAGTATAAATTGAGATCCATATTTTTCATTTTATTTATGGTCCCATTTACGTAACCGAAAGGGCAAATGTTTCGTAAATACAATGAATAAGTTTTCAACAATTTTGAAAAAACACCTTAAATACCTGGATTACAAAGTTTTTTGCGCAATCATTATTTTGATTTTGATGCAACAGGTAAATGATGTTGCGGGACAAACTGATGAAAACCACAAGCAGGAACTCTTCAAACCTCTAAAAAAAGAAGAAAAGCCAAAACGCTATTCAGACAATTTTAATAGAAAACAAAAACAGGGAACAACACCCACAAATAAAACTTTTGGAGCGCTCAGAGAAAAGAGAAGCCCTCAAGGCTATTCGGATCACTTTCATCATGAAAAACCGCAAAAATCCAGTGATTATAAAGACCATTTTGGCAAAGAACCTAAACTAAAAAGCCCAACCGCAAAAGATGCCTTTAAGAAAGAACCTCTTCTCAAATCAGGCCCATTCAATGATCATTTTTCAAAAGTCCCAAAAGTTAAGCGAACGGATTACTCTGATGCTTTCAACTCTGAGGTTAAAATAAAACTTCCAGGTTCCAATGATGCATTTTCAAGGGCACCACGACAGAGTTTCTTAAACACCAATGATGCGTTTAAGAAACCCGTTAAAGTCAGTAACGTCTCTGAAAAAACATTTAAATCAAGCGCACAACCTAAAGACATGAGTGCTTCTGGTTTATATGCTAGCTCACACCGCTCAAAACTAAACCTAAAAGATGCAAGAGGTTCCTCATCATTTTTTGGCAAACAGGTCAAACAAAAAGGGCTAGGTATCGCTGAAAACAAATTCTCTGCCTTTTCTACTGTTTCATCCCCAAACTCATATATCAACAGCAAGCAAAGAAAAAAGATGAACTTTTTAGCAACTTCGAACGCATCATCCGGGTTTGCGTCCGAACACAAGAGTTATGCACTTAATACAAATATGTCTTCAAAGCAACGAAAGAAAATCAATCTTCTCGCTTCTAAATCGGGCAGTGGAGGTTTTGCTTCCGAACACGGAAACTATAGGCTTAACAGTATTATTAATGCCAAGCAACGAAAGAAAATAAATGCATTCGCTCTGGATTTTGGATCAAATGGATTTCAATCGGAGCAAAAAGGTTATAGCCTAAATACACATTTAAACGGAAAACAAAGGAGCAAAGCCAATATGTTTGCTGTTTCAAGCTCTGCCAATTACTTCTCATTATATAGCTCAGAGCACCATAGTTCTGAAGCTATAGCTGACGCATTCACAGGCAATAAAAAAGTGAAAAACCCAAAAAGATATGTTGGACAGAACATTTTTAGTGGTCTGCGCTTCAAAAAAAGACCAACGCATAAAAAGACCAAAAGCAACAAGGATGCCTTTAGTTTATCATTTAGGGATGAAGAAAAGATTAAGAGACAAAATAGTAATAAGACAGGACAAGACAAGCTTTTTCAAAATGGAGTACTTCCCAAAAGATAGCGGGATTATTAACAATTTGGAATAGTTATTGTGTTTATAAATACAATAGATTTATAATCATAGTTTGTCGAAAAGATTATTTTTGAAAATTAGACATGTAGGAAGCGTGCAGCGTACATTTAAATATCTAATACTTTTGCTCATATGCATCTCTCCCTTTGTTGAGGGACATGCTCAAGGTCAGTTCAATACAACTGCGCGTATTCAAGCCATGTTCGTCTACAATTTCACCAAATACATTGAATGGCCTTCTGACTACAAACAAGGCAATTTTGTTATTGGAGTAATTGGGATATCACCCGTTTTGAGTGAGTTGGAAAAAATGGCAAAAACCAAAAAAGCGGTGAATCAACCCATAGAAGTTAAAAGATTTAGTAAAGTATCAGAAATTGAAAAATGTCACATGCTCATTGTCTCAAATAACAATGCAGGTAACTTATCAGCATGTTTAGACAAAGTTCGAAATTACAGCACACTTGTGATCACTGAAAGAGAAGGTTTAGCTAGACAGGGCTCAGGAATCAATTTTATCATAAAAGATAGCAAACAAAAGTTCGAACTGAATAAGAATAACGTAACGAAAAAAGATTTGAAGGTTAGTAAAAGCCTTGAATCCTTGGCAATTTTAGTAAATTAAATTATGAAAAAACAAATTAATGGTTTGATTATGAAGTTTTTAGCTCTTTAAAAAAGATCGAATTACCATGAATAAGTTTCTAAACATATCGGTCATACTCGTTTTCTTTGCAAGTTTTAGTTTTGGACAGAACAAAAGTGCAAACATTGCCCTGAGTTACTACAAAAAAGAGCATTGGGATTCTGCGCGATACTTCATAGATCTAGCTCTGAAAGAAGAAAGTCCAAACGTAAAACCTATCAATTATTATTACGCGGGATTCATTTACAAAGAATTGTATAACAACTCTGAAGAAAGGAAAAACAAAGAATCCGAAATAAGGTTGACAGCCATTGACTACTTGTTCAAGTATCTGGAAAAAGATTCAGCTCAAAAAACTGGTGAAAGTGTTAGAAAAAGTTTGAAATACCTCATCACTACTGTGTATAACGATGCGGTGACCTCAATCAACCCAGATGAATACAAGACGGCAATTAAGCTTTTTGATATATACAAGAGAGAAATTGTAAAGTTGGAACCTGAGACTGATTTAAAAGCCATTGATGTTCAATTCAATCAAGTATTGGCACAGGTATTCAATACGAAATACGAAGCTGATCGAAAATCACATGGACCTTACTTCAATAAAGTTAGAGAAACCTATGAATACATTATCAGTATAGAACCGAACAACCTCAGTGCTAACTATAATATGGGTATTTTATACTACAATGAAGCAGTACATAGAATTAAGGACTTGGATTATGCGGAAGATCT
>JALEGO010000490.1 GCA_022763165.1 Flavobacteriales bacterium | reverse complement strand
TTCTCTATGATAACGTTGAGCATTTTACGGACATTCAAAATCATTTTCCCCAAGATGTAGCAACGTGGGGCCAAGGGAAGATCATTATTACAACTCGCAATAGCCATATTCAAAACAATAAGCATGTTAACTTTAGTCTTTCCGTTGGGGAACTTAATCCGGCACAAAAATTGGATCTTTTTACTTATATTATGAGCAATGGAAGTACGTCTTTCTTTACCCCTCAACAAACGGAAGAAGCAAAAACGTTTTTAGAAAACATTCCTTCTTTTCCCTTGGATGTTTCTATTGCAGCTTATTATTTGAAAACTTCTAATATTTCTTATGATCAATATTTAAAAAATTTAGCTAAGTACAATCAGAATTTTGAAAATTTCCAGAAAGACATTTTAAAAGAAGCCGGAGATTATATAAAAACCCGCTATAATATTATTACTTTATCTTTGCAGCAGTTAATAGCATCACATAAAGATTTCAAAGATCTTTTGCTTTTTATAAGCCTTATTGATTCTCAAAATATTCCTAGGGATTTATTAAACACCTATAAAGATCAAACAACCGTAGACAATTTTATTCACCATTTAAAAAGGTATTCTCTTATTACACATGAGTCCTCTCCTTCTGCAATCTCTACCTTTTCTATCCATCGTAGTACTCAGGAAATTATTCTCGCATGTCTCATAAGAGAATTAAACTTAGTAAAAAATAAGCAACTCCTTAACTTAATAATTATAAGTTTGGAAAAGTATATCGATCAAGCGATCGAACAGTATGATTTTATGAAAATAAAACTTTTTGTTGGTCACTGCGAAACTTTTTTAAGGCATAAGAATTTATTAGATGAAACTACTAAAATAATTATAAGCGGAGAATTAGGGTATATTTATTATTTTTTATCTAAAAGAGATCCCATCCCTTTACTTGAAAATACCATTATTAATTTAAAAAAAACTGACCTTATACATACTCACTTTATGGCTAGGATATTATCATATTTAGGAATTTGTTATTGGGGTAGAGGCGATTTTGAAAAATAAGAAGGTTTACTAAAAGAAAGTCTTAGAATTTACAAAAAATATTCTGAAAAAGATTTTAATAAAGTTAGTAGAGTACTAACATATCTGGGGATCCTTTATTCAGATAAAGGTGATCAAGAAAAAGCAAAAAACTTATTTGAGCAGAGCCTTAGTCTTTATAAAAGTCATAATTTCGAAAATGGGATGGGATGCGCTTTTACATTAGCACAACTCGGAAACATACAAAGAAAATTAGGAAATTATAAAAAAGCTAAAAGCTTTTTTGAAAAAAGCCTTTCTATTTACGAAGAGAATTCTGTTCATGATCACAATGATGCTGGATGGGCTCAAGCAATGTTAGGATGGGTTTATTCAGACTGTGGAGATTTTGAAGCAGCTAAGGATCTTCTTGAAAAAACGCTTACGATTTATAAAAAGCATTTTCCTGAAGATTCATTGAATGTAGGTTGGGCTTTGCGTAATTTGGGCGAATCATATGGTGATTTGAACAATCTTGAGAAAGCACTAAATCTTCTAAGAAAAAGTTTGGAGATATTTAAAAGTCATCTTGGAAGCGATAATATAAAAATAAAGTGGATTCTCTTTGAGATAGGAAAAATCTATAAAAAAATGGGAGCCACAGAAAAAGCCAAAGAAATTTTAAAAGATTGTCTAATAGCCTATGAAGATAATTATGGTAAAAATAGTATTGAAGTGGGTGCCGTGTTGTGCAGTTTAGGAGAAGTTTACCTTCTTGAAAATAATTTAGAAACCTCTGAAAAATTGCTTAGAAAGGCTTTGGACATGTATCAGAAGAAAAGCCATCCTCATATGTACGCAATTTTAGAAGATTTATCTGAAGTGTATATGAAAAAATCTAAACAAATAGGAAATAAGCAAGAGTCTCAATTTTTGGAAAAAAAGGCGGTTAATTATTTAAAACAAGCGCTACAAATCGTCAAAACTCGCTTTCCGGAAAATTCTCCTCATGCTACAAGAATTCAATCCAAACTTGAAAAGTAACTCCTTCTTCCATTAAAACAATAATTTATGCTACCATCGCTTCCTAAAATGGGAGACAAATATGAATATCCAATTCATTGGGGCGACGGGGACGGTTACGGGGTCCAAATATTTACTTAACGCCGAAGGCCAGAAAATCCTTGTGGATTGTGGTCTCTTCCAGGGATTGAAGGAACTTAGGCTCCGCAATTGGGCTTCACTCCCCTTGAATCCCGCAGAAATAAAGTGTGTTTTCCTCACCCATGCCCACATTGATCATACTGGCTATGTCCCCCTTCTTGTTAAGAACGGATTCAGGGGAAAAATATATTGTAGCCATGGCACGCTAGAACTTTGCAAGATTCTTTTGCCTGACAGTGGTTATTTACAAGAAGAAGATGCTAACTTTGCTAATCGCCATGGGTTTTCGAAACATAAACCCGCCCTACCTTTGTATACACTTAAGGAGGCGGAAGAATCGCTAAAATACTTCCATCCCTTGGATTTTGATGCGCCTTACGAATTAGGGAAGGATCTTAGCTTTACCCTGTTTCCTGCAGGACATATCCTTGGAGCATCCATGATTCAAGTGAAAGATAAAGAGCGAACCCTCCTTTTTACAGGAGATTTAGGACGGCCCAATGATTTGATCATGAAGCCCCCGAGGACTGTTGAGAAAACGGATTATCTTGTTTTGGAATCAACCTATGGAGATCGGATCCATGGGGCTGAAGATCCTAAAGATGAAATTGCAAAAGTTATTAACCGAACAGCCGCGAGGGGAGGGGTTACCATTATTCCTTCTTTTGCTGTAGGAAGAGCTCAGGCCGTTTTATACATTGTTGATCAGCTTAAACATGAAAAGAAAATTCCGGATATTCCCGTTTATTTAGATAGCCCCATGGCTCGAGATGCTACTGATCTTTATTGTGCTTTTGGCGATGAGCACCGTTTATCAACAAAGGAATGTACCTTAATGTGTCGTGTGGCCAAGGTTATCAATACCCAAGATGAATCTAAGGCTCTTGATGAAAAACAAATTCCAAAAATTATTGTGACAGCAAGTGGCATGGCTACCGGTGGACGGGTTGTTCATCATTTGAAGGCTTTTGTTTCTGATCTAAGAAACACAGTGCTTTTTGTGGGATATCAGGCGGCAGGAACGCGAGGGGAGGCCATGGTGAACGGTGTGGAGCGTATCAAAATGCATGGAGAAATGTTCCCTGTGCATGCTGAAATTGTGAAACTAGACTCCCTTTCAGCTCATGCAGATTCGGAAGAGATTATGGCATGGCTTAAAAATTTCAAACACGCGCCTAAAGAAGTTTTCTTAACCCATGGAGAGCCTTCCCAAGCTGAAGCTCTTCGATCAAAAATAACAGATAAACTTAAATGGAAATGCCGCATTCCTCAATATCTGGAACGGGTTGACTTGAAATGAAAAAAAACAAAAATACACTCCTTACTTCTGTGACATCCTTGAACCTGCAGGTGAAGAAGTTGGGAATTGATACACGCAATCACTTGGTGGCCTTTATTAGTGGAGAGTGTAGCATCTGTAAGTCGGCAGGTTTTCGCTCGGAAGCACGAATTCACATCGAAAATGGGGGAGCGCCCATTATTGCTACCCTCTACGTGACTTCCGCCTCTTGGCTGAAACCCGGTGAAATTGGCCTTTCTGATAGTGC
>JALEGO010000489.1 GCA_022763165.1 Flavobacteriales bacterium | reverse complement strand
TTTCTTATGAAGAACCTGGCTGATGAGGTTTCTTTTATGGACGAAGGACGCACCGTTCAGCTTCTATTTAATGTAGCAAGCTAGTACTCTGGAAAATTCAATTCACTTCTTTTTCGATGAAATAGAATGGTCTCATTCGTTTCATCAATCTCAAATCATTTCTTCTCTCATTTCTATTTCCCAGGACGAATTCAAAAGTGTTGAAAATCTGAATATCATATTTACAAGCGACCAGAAACTCATCGAGATTAACCGACAATTTTTGAATCATGATTTCTTCACTGATGTGATTACATTTGATTACAACGAAGAAGACATAATAAATGGAGAGATATATATAAGTCTTGATCGTGTACAAGAAAATGCTAAGCAACTTCAAACAGATCCAACTTTAGAGCTTTACAGAATCATCATTCATGGTTTTTTGCACCTCTGTGGATATCAAGACAAGACTTCAGAAGAAAAAGAGACCATGACTCAAAAAGAGGATTACTACATACCTAATTCAAAGGAAAATTAAACTTTCCAAACCCGATTTCTCTTAGTATTTTTGCAAAATGTTTCACGTGAAACAAATTGAGTATGCTTCAAAATTATGATGTAATAGTAGTCGGTGCAGGACACGCTGGTTGTGAAGCCGCTTGCGCTGCGGCCAATATGGGTTCTAATACGCTATTGATAACAATGGATATGGGTCGGATGGCTCAAATGTCTTGTAATCCTGCAATGGGTGGTGTAGCTAAAGGTCAAATTGTTCGTGAAATAGATGCTCTAGGCGGATATTCCGGTATTATAAGTGATAAAAGTGCGATTCAATTTCGAATGCTCAACCTCTCCAAAGGTCCAGCAATGTGGAGCCCAAGAACCCAAAACGACAGAACCTTATTTACAAACTATTGGCGAGACATACTAGAAACCGTTCCGCAATTAGACTTCTGGCAAGACATGGTAGTGGGCCTTCTACTAAAAGGAGACCAGGTGGTTGGTGTAAAAACATCAATGGGCATTGAAGTAAAATCAAAAACAGTAATTCTAACCAATGGCACCTTCCTAAATGGTAAAATTCACATTGGTAATAAAAATTTTGGAGGAGGCAGAGCAGGAGAACGAGCTTCTATCGGGATCACAGAAACTCTAAATGAGCTCGGTTTTGAATCTGGAAGAATGAAAACGGGTACACCCGCTAGAGTTGATGGAAGAAGCCTCAATTTCGATATAATGGACGAACAGCCCGGTGATGAAAACCCACAGAAATTTTCATTCACCAATACCCAGCCCCTTAGTAAACAACGAAGTTGTTACATCACTCACACAAATGAAACTGCACATGAAATTCTCGCAGAAGCTTTCGAAGATTCTCCACTATTTAATGGTTCGATACAAGGCACTGGCCCCAGATATTGTCCTTCTATAGAAGATAAAATTTATCGATTCTCTGATAAAAAGAGTCATCAACTCTTTGTAGAACCCGAAGGTTGGAATACAGTTGAAATCTATGTCAATGGGTTCTCATCAAGCTTACCAGAAGATGTCCAGTTAAAAGCAATGAAACAGATTAAAGGCTTTGAAAATGTGAAAATGTTCCGGCCTGGTTATGCCATCGAATATGACTACTTTCCGCCACAACAACTCAAATTTAGTCTCGAAACTAAAACCATCAAAAATCTATTCCTTGCAGGTCAAATAAACGGTACAACTGGTTATGAAGAAGCAGCAGCTCAAGGGTTGATCGCAGGTATCAACGCCCATTTACTGCTTCAGGAAAAGGAGCCATTTGTCTTAACAAGAGATCAAGCGTATATAGGAGTGCTTATTGATGATCTTATTACTAAGGGCACTAAAGAGCCCTACAGAATGTTTACCTCCCGTGCGGAATTTCGACTGTTGTTAAGGCAGGATAATGCGGATATTCGACTAACACCTCTAAGCCATAAGATTGGCCTGGCTAACGATGAGCGTTTAGAAAATGTTCAACGAAAACAAGAACAAACAGATAAGCTCATAAAGTATTGTGAAAGCTTGAGCGTAGTACCTGACGATGTCAACGCATACCTTTTAAGTAAGAATTCCGCACCACTGAAGCAGAAAAACAAATTAGGTCAAGTATTATCTCGGCCTTTTATCAAAATAGATGAGTTGGTCCCACGTGTTTCAGAATTGAGCGAGAAAATATCAAGTGAACAACTTGGAGAATCCATTCTCGAACAAGCCGAAATTCATTTTAAATATCAAGGCTATATCAAAAAAGAAAAAGAGAATGCGGACAAAATGATCAAGCTAGAAAACATAAAACTTCATGATGATTTTGATTATAGCAAGCTTCATTCATTGAGCTCTGAGGCTAAAGAAAAACTAACCAAGATAAAACCACAAACAATAGGGCAGGCTACTCGAATAAGTGGTGTTTCTCCATCAGATATTTCTGTCCTGTTAGTATATTTGGGAAGGTAATTGTTCCACGTGAAACAAAACATGATGATAACATTAAAAAGATGTCCTATTTGCAATTCTGAAAAAACTCAGAATTACATACTGTGTAAAGACTATACAGTAAGTCAAAACAACTTTCAAATTGTTCAGTGCACTAATTGTCAGTTTCGATTTACTAATCCAATTCCAGCTCAAGAAGAAATTGGTAGCTATTACGAATCGGATGAATACATTTCTCACTCTGACACAAAAAAGGGACTTACCAATCAACTTTACCACCTTGTCAGAAACTACACGCTCAAAACTAAACTTGACGTGGTGAGAAAACACACTAAACCTAAAAGTCTTTTAGACTATGGTTGTGGTACTGGTTTCTTTTTAAATTATTGTAAGTCTCAACAAATTTCAGTTACCGGAGTTGAACCAAGCGAAAAAGGAAGAGAGTATTGTAAAACCAACTTCCAAATAGACACATTATCACCTATTCAATTTTCACAAGAAACAAATAAATATGATGCCATCACCATGTGGCATGTTTTGGAACATGTCCATGAGCTGAATGACCTGATATCCAAATTATCCACTTGCATCAACCAGAATGGTATTCTAATCATTGCTGTTCCTAATCCCAACTCTTTAGACGCCAAAATATACAAGGAACACTGGGCAGCATACGATGTGCCACGTCATCTATATCACTTCTCAAAAGAAAACATGGTTTCACTTCTCGAAAAGCATAACTTTAAATTTAAAGGAATCTATCCTATGCATTTCGATTCCTTTTATGTTAGTCTACTTAGTGAAAAATACAAAACGGGTTCTCAAAGATTGTTACCTGCATTTTTCAATGGAATGCGTTCCAATATGTCTGCGATCTTCTCCAAAAACGGATTTTCGAGCCAAATCTATGCCTTCAGC
>JALEGO010000488.1 GCA_022763165.1 Flavobacteriales bacterium | reverse complement strand
TGCCATGCATCAAGCGCTCCTTATTCTAGCTGAGGAGGGTCTTCGGAATTCATGGGATAGACATATTAAGAATCATTTGATGTTGCATGATGGTCTTCAGAATCTTGGTATTGAATACTTCGTTGAAGAGGAGTATAGATTACCGCAGTTAAATGCGGTTAAAGTACCTAAGGATGTGGATGAAGTAAACGTTAGAAATGTGCTACTGAATGAATATTCACTGGAAATCGGTGCTGGTTTGGGGCCATTGGCAGGGCAGGTTTGGCGAATTGGTTTGATGGGCTACGCAAGTAGGAAAGAGAATGTAGATAAATGTCTAGTAGCTTTAGATAATGTTCTGGAATAACTATGGTTGAACTAACTGAAAGACAGATTTCAAGAAAGCAGAATTCAATTGATTTTTGCAATCAGAAAGGTATTCCGACTATAGATCATCTTCCAGCGATAGAGGATGATTTAGAAGTGGAGATTAGGTCTAAAGAGTAAATTGTCAATAGGGCTTTAGTGCTTTGTTATTTAGGTGTTACAAGCGAGGGGCTTGAAAAGGAGCGGTTAGATAAGTTCGCTAATAAGTATCAAATAGAAGATCAGTTTACACCAAAGGAAATAGCCTTTAGAGATGCCGAGACTCCAGAACAGCAACAAATTGTAGATGCTAATTGGCGTTATGAGAGCTTACATGTTTTGCTGTGGGCACTGGGATTAATTGACGATTTGGTCTTTCCAGACGCTATTTGCAATGTGGCTTCTGACGTAGGTTTGATTGTTGGGAAAAACAAAGAAGAACTGCTTCAAGCGAAGCTTCGCTCAAAAAAGGAGATTTTGGATCAAGCCGATTTGATTTATCGTATTCGTTGGGCATGTGTGGATGCACGAATCAACTCGAAGTCTATTCCTGCCAATATTGATAATAGCGTTGCTTATGAAAGGCACTATTGTCTAAACTGGTTGATCAACTATGGTGGTTTAGAATGGGATGATATAAGCACTGATACTTAGTAGCGTGAGTTCGATATAAGAAAACCACACCAGTTCTTTAGGGTGATTCTATCAATGATTGGCAGGTTTTATACAGTTCTCGTACTTCCTTAATTTGCTCTAGATCTTTCGATCTCGTTGATTTTAGCACCTGTTCAAAACAGTTAGATGCTTCAACAAAATCTCCATTTAAATAGTTGAGCTTTCCAAGGGCATAATAGTATTGCAAGTATTCGAAATGCAAGTTATAATTCAAACAGTCAAACATATTGTCTGAAATGCCATTTTTAATCAATTGATTCATGCGATTTGAATCAATCTTGACATAGGGTGGAATGTTTTGATAACTCGATGATTTCAAATTCAAATAGTACAAAACTTCCTCAAGCTTAATTTGGCAAACTAGTCCTTTCTTATTGGATTTGGAGGCTTGTAATATCATCTCAACAAGCGTTTGATATTTTTGCCAGCTCTCTTCATTCAGGAGTTTATACTTAGATAAGTTTTTTACAGCTTCTTTTTCAAAATAATCAGGTCGCACGATTTCAGATTGAGTTGATAGTGGATTTTCCATTGAATCCGAATCGTGTGGATTCCAATGTAAAACCGAAATATCATGATCTGCTTTGGATAGGATCGATGGATCTATTTTCTGCTTTTTCTTTACACAACTAATCAGTATAAAGATTGCTAGAATCCAGCGGGATTTCTGCACAAAATGGTTTGAAAGGGTTATTTTTTCTTGAATTTATTGATAGCTTCTCGTGTGAAGTCTGATAAAACCAGCTTCCCACTTGTTTCAGCTCTTTCAATCAAAAGATCATCCCAATTCTCAGTGCCTTCCCAAAAAATCCTTTTCAAATGAGCCATAGCTTCAGGATTGGAAGAAGACAACTTATCGGCTAATGTCAAAATAGCATCATCCATTTCTTGTGCAGAATCAAAAACGTCTGCATATAGACCTTTGCTCTTTGCCCATGCCGCTGTTTGCCATTCAGTGGCATTGATTGCTAATTGAGACATAGCGGAAACTCCAATTTTTCGTTCAACAGCAGGTCCAACAACAAAAGGACCGATTCCAACAGCTAACTCGCTTAGTTTAATTGAGGCATATTGGGTAGCAAGACAGTAATCCACAGCAGAAGCTAGTCCAACACCGCCACCAACGGCTTTGCCTTGAACGCGTCCAATAATAAGTTTAGGACATTTTCTTGCGGCATTGATAACATTTGCAAATCCTGAGAAAAACGTTTTGCCTTCATCAAAATCTTGAATGGCAATTAATTCATCAAATGAGGCGCCAGCGCAAAATGCTCTTTCCCCGCCACTTCTTAAAACGATAACCTTAATATTGGTGATTTGACCTGCTTCGGTTATTGATTCAGCAAGTTTATTAAGAAGTTTACTGGGCAAAGAATTGCTGAGGGGATGAAAAAATTCAATAACTCCAATTCCGCCATCTATCGTGAGATCAACATAGCCTTGATCTACTGCTTCCGCCACATCTGTCATTAAGAAATCTTATTTATGATTGACAACAAACTTTTTGGTGATGGTATCATTGCTTCCAGTGTCAACAGACAAGAAATATATACCATTGCTTAAAGCAGTTGTATTGATCAACTCTCGTGAGCTATTTAGTTGAAACGAATTAACGATTTCACCAAGGCTATTGTAAATATTTCCTCTTGTGTTGGAGTTAGAATTATTTAATTCTACAAATAGCTGATTGTCCGTTGGTGAAGGATAAAGTTTCAGATCAACATCTTCCTTAACAGCACTGTTCGTGCTCAAAGTGCTTTTTTCTGTTGAGTTGGCTGCTTGAAAAACTTCTTTAGTAGGAGAACTTTGCACCCAAGTGACAGCATACAATTCTGTAGGATCGATTTCAGTCTTATCGATACCGTAAGTCCATGATAACTTAACCGTATCACCATTAAATTGTTTTCCGATGGTATGTCCATTCTGATGTGGAATCATTTTACGCATAACATTAGTGAAATCTTTTTCCCCATTTGTTCCAGGAGCTGAACTATAATTTACCTCTCTTTCAACTACAGCGGTGTAAGCCCTTAAAAGAACGTCTTCCGGATTTTGAAAATCCTTCATAGCGATATAGGTGCCTTCAATTCTAATACTGTCATTGTTAGAGAAAAGCTCATGTGTCAATTGAATATCATATGTCTGAGTGGCGCCATTACCTTGGTCTATAGTAGACTGAGAAACAGCACTTGGTCCTCCTTGAACTTTTATTCCATCAATCCAAACGTTTGGAAAAGAAGTTGTTTGGTAGTAGCTCACAACTCTCCCATTCACCTCATTAGGGTTGAAATCAAACATAGGATCTATATAATTGCCTCCCCCTCTTTGGTATTTAATCACAACAACATCTCCAAGGTTGGCATCCAATAAATTGTTAAAGGCTGGATTTACCGCAGCACAAGGTCCACAGGAAGCACTAGTTACTTGTTCTACTAAAATCGTTTTCTGTGCTTGAGCACCCAAGTAAATACTTACAAAGACAATT
>JALEGO010000487.1 GCA_022763165.1 Flavobacteriales bacterium | reverse complement strand
TACGCAAGCCAATGATTTACTGATCACGGCTCTTTTGCTTGCAATAGGTTCTTATAAAGAAACGCCTAGTTTGTTGATAGAATTAGAAGGGCATGGAAGAGAGGGAAAGCTCGACTTAAGTAGAACCTTAGGGTGGTTTACCAGCATGTATCCAGTTTACCTTAAACTATCTGATTCAACAGATATTTCGAGATGCATTAAAGAAGTCAAAGAGCAATTACGAGCCATTCCAGAGAAGGGTATAGGATATGGAATATGCCTTTCACGAAGCAAGCTCTCATCAATTAAGGGAGATTTAATTTTTAATTACTTAGGCCAGTGGGATGCAGGAAAGGAGGCGCATAAATATTTTAATTTTGGTTATCATTCCAAGGGAAACGAGATTGATACCCGTAACAAACATTCTCACGCTTTGAGTATTGAAAGCCGAGTCCAGGATGGCGTGTTAAGTTTTACTTTTACATATTCAAATGAGTATAACAAAGATACCATAGTTAAGATAGCAACCGCATATAAGGATCATCTTCAAACCTTGATCAATCACTGCAATAACATTAGCAACTATGGCCATACGCCTAGTGATTTTGAGCTAGTAAAAATCAGCCAGGAACATATTGATAGCTTATTTAACCAACGTAATGTACAGGATTTATACCCAATCGTTCCAATTCAAAGTGGGTTAATATTTCAGAATCAACTGAATCCGGATTCAGATGCATATTTTGTACAAGGTATTTTTGAGATTGATGATTTACCAAACGTTCAAAATCTTAAGAAAGCATGGCAAAGAATATTAGAGCGTTATGAGTGTTTAAGGTCATCTTTTGCATACAAAGAACTAAGTAGTCCCCTTCAAGTTATCCTTAAATCTTTAGATCTTCTATGGAGAAAAATAGATATTTCTCATTTAACTGAGCAGGAACAAGAAAGAGTTCTAGAAGATATTATAGTACAAGAAAGGGTGGAAGGTTTTGACATTCAAAGCGCTCCATTGCTCAGATTCAATTTACTGAAAAGGAGTCAGAATAGTTACTACCTCATTTGGAATCAGCATCACCTACTAACTGATGGGTGGTCTATGCCAATCATTCTGAGTGAAGTTACTAAGATATATGAATCATTAGAAAACAATACGCCCTTAAGTTTTAAAACAAGAAGACCATATAAGGACTACATAACTTGGCTAAGTAAGCAAGATCGGAGCAAAGCAGTTGTTTATTGGAAGAAAGAGTTAATCAATGCAGCTCCTACTAAAATTGGTACTGAGGTTATAGAAAAAGGGAGTTACATAAGAGAATTTTTTGCCTTATCAGAATCGCAAACGAATACATTAACTCAATTTGCTAAAGAATCAGGAGTGACATTAAATACTGTTTTCCAAGCGGTCTGGTCGTTGATATTAAGTCACCATACGAGGCAAAAAGAAGTTACATTTGGAGTAACTGTATCAGGAAGAAATATTTCATTATCAGGAATTGAAGATATGGTAGGAATATTTATTAATACCGTACCATTCAAAGTTGATATAAGATCGCATGAAAGTTTGCGCACATTCTTGCAAAGAATTCAAAGGATTACAAGCGCACATCAAGAAAATTCTTATTTGCCCCTATCTGAAATTCTAGCAACAACGACAAGAGATCTGTTTGACTCTATTTTTGTATTTGAAAATTATCCTTTAAGTGAATCCGACACGATAAGGGGGGATAATTTCGAAAAGAAGTTTCATATGAAACCCATTAAGTTAGTTGAGAAAATTGAATATCCTATTGGTATTATGGTCTGTCCTGGTAAACAGATAAATATTCATATACATTATCAAGATAACTATTTTACTTATGAGCAGATAAATAACATCAGGCAAGGAATTGTTAGTATTTGCGAACAATTAAAGGAAGTTAATCTAGCTGTAGGTAATATTTCTTCTATTTCACATGACACGACCACAAAACTTTTGCAATGGAATGATACAAAAGCTGATTATCCTAATGACAGATGCATACATGAAATATTCGAAGAACAAGTTAAAAAAACTCCTAATAATATAGCTATTGTCTATGAGGGAGAAGAACTCACCTTTCAACAACTGAATGAAAAAGCAAATCAATTAGCCCATTATCTAAGAAATCTTGGAGTAAGACCTGATACACCTGTTGCTATTTCTGTTGAGAGTTCACTTCATATGGTTATTGGATTTTTTGGGATCGTTAAAGCAGGGGGTGTATACATTCCCTTAGATGTAGCTCATCCAGAAAAACGTCTTAAGTGCATGCTTGAAGATTTGCAGACTCCTATTCTTCTTACCCAAACAATACTTAGAAATAAGTTTGCCTCATATGGAGGTACCCTCGTTCTTTTAGACCAGGAAATGGATACAATTGAAAATTTGTCAACTCTTAACCCTTCGACTAACACAACACCTGATAATTTAGCCTATATTATTTTTACTTCAGGTTCGACGGGTAGGCCTAATGGTGTTATGGTTGGGCACAAACAACTCGTAAATCTTATAGCTTCCTTAAATGATGTCACTTCTATGCAGCCAGGTGAATCATTTATTCAAAATGTACCTTTTTCTTTTGATCCTTCATTATGGTCTATAATTTGGCCTCTAACCCAAGGTGGTTATGTTGTATTACTAGACCATTCAAAGCTACGAGATTCAGAGTATATTCTTAAATCAATCTCTGATCATTCGGTAAAAGTTTTAAATATTGGACCAACAATGTTTCGATCCCTCATTTTGATGGAGGGTATCAAAGATTGTAAAACCATTAAG
>JALEGO010000486.1 GCA_022763165.1 Flavobacteriales bacterium | reverse complement strand
TTAAATGAAGATTATAGTAATTTCCCACCAACCATTAGTTTTGTGGCAGATTTAGAACCTTTTTATGACGAAAATGTAGCCTATATAGAAGCGTTAAAAAAGGCCTCGGTGCCTGTTAAGTTTAAAGTCTTCAAAGGTGGATATCACGGCTTTGAGGTAGGTTCTCCGAAAGCAAATATTTCCAAAGAGGCCAATAAGTTCCAATTGGATGCTTTTGCAGAGTTTTATGATAAATTTATAGATTAGTATGACACAAACTTTAGAAATACATAAGGTCTCCAAAATGCATCAATTGGGGGATCTTCCGCCACCCAAACATCCACTTATCAGCATTATAAGTAATCAAGAATTAAAGTCCACTTCAAATCTAAAAGGCATCAAGATAATTAACTATTTGTACAACATCATCTTCAAATCTTCAAATACCTGTAGTTCATTTTCTTATGGTCGAAACTCATATGATCATGAAGAAGGCACTTTAGTTTTTACAGCACCAGGACAGGTAATGGAATTTAACGATGACAATTCCCAAAATGAACAAATAGATCCTGATGGATGGTCTTTGATAATCCATCCAGACTTATTTAGAAAATCCCAATTGACAGATAAAATGAATCAATATTCTTTTTTTCAATATGACTCAAATGAAGCCTTGCATGTTTCCAATGAAGAAAGGATTTCAATTGAAGATCTGTTAAAAAAGATAGAGCAAGAATACAACCAAACACTTGATCGTCATAGTCAAAAACTTATTGTATCAAATATTGCACTACTTCTAGATTACTGTTTACGTTATTACGATAGACAATTTTATTCCAGAACAAATCTAAACAACGATATCATATCAAAATTCGAAAAATTTCTGATCAACTATTATGAATCTGGTCAAGCATTTCAAACTGGAATTCCCAGTGTTGAATATTGCGCTAAACAACTTCATTTCTCACCAAACTATCTCAGTGATTTATTAAAAAAGGAAACCGGAAAAACAACCTTAGAGCACATTCATTACTTCTTAATTGAAAGAGCAAAAAATAGCCTGCTAAATTCTACTGATACCATCAGCGGGATTGCTTATTCATTAGGTTTTGATTACCCACAAAGATTCAGTAATTTATTTAAATCAAAAACAGGAATGAGTCCAAAGGAATATAGGTTTATGAATTAAAAGGATTTGCCTAACAATATAGATACAAAACAGCCAAAATGCCCATCGCTAAAGCCATCAATTTTGGCTACATTTGCACATTAAAACGTTGGACGTCACTTTACAGGAACTAATTTGATTTTCTTTAATAAAACATATACTGATATACAATCTGCTCTCAAAAAACCCAATAAGGTCAAGCGGTTATTACTCAGAAGGCATGACATTAAATTCAATTTGAATGACCACATCTCAGATTTCTTAAAATTGAAAAATTTGGAGGAACTTGAAGTATCAGTAACTTTAAATCATGTCAAAGAATTATCTGCAGATTTCGGAAAACTCAAGGGACTAAAAAAAATCAAATTTTTAAATATTCAATTTAAAGAGTTTCCTGATTGGATGGAAAATTTAACAAACTTGGAGCATCTAGTAATCAGAGGATGTGATATTGAAGAAATCCCTAGTAATATTCAAAAGTTATCCAAACTGAAATATTTTGGACTTGAAAATTGTGAACTTTCCTCTATCCCCAAAGAACTAAACCAATTGAAAGAGTGCAGAAATTTGAGAATTACAGATGCAAATGTTGCCAAATTTCCCATAAAACACCTACCCCCAAATCTAAAAGTCTTAGATATCAGAGGCCCTAGATTTGCGTATGACAAAAAGGAATTAAAAAACCTCAATGATAAATTACCTTCTGTAAAAGTACTGTCTATGTTAAAATTGGATTAACTTTAATGAAATGTCCAAAACTAGATGTAGAGCACGATCATAGCTCCATTCATTTGGTTTTGCTTTGTTTTACCAAACATCACGCTATGGCACGATGACTTACCATTAACGTTATATTTAGCCAATCATCGAATTTTGCTTTTCTCCCTAGATCTACAGTTCAAAATAACCAAGAAAACACTTCCGAAATTATGGTGGGTAGAATTAGATTTTGTGGAAAGGGTAATCGATGAGATATTGAGAAGTAAGGTATTAGAGATTTCCTATTACGATTATAACAATTCAATTGAAGCAGCAGATAACAATCAATTTTACCAATTCAAAAAGATTAACTCTGCTAACACATCATTTTTACTTGGAAACGGTGATCCTTTGGAGAATTCAGATTATATAAGTGTTTATTTGGGTGCTGAAATTCTGAGAATTCAGGTATTGAAGAAATCCCGTGATCTAAACATACTGGAAGTTTATGTAAAATTATTCAAACAAATCTTGTCCGTCTTAAGCCCTATGTTTTTAATAGATTTGGGTTCGCAGGTGAGCATTATTGAACCGGATTATCCAAAGATTCGCCCTGAAAGAGACTATGCTGTTTTATCAGCCTGGGGTATTATAGATTTCCTCAGCAAAACCCTCCTTAGTAAGTTCAATTCAAAAGTATCATATCAAAGTTTATCCATGAGAGAATTACCTACAACTGCGAAAAGAATCAATTTCAATTCAGATATATATATTATCAATTGGGCTAATCAAATTACAAACACAAAAGAATTAATGGTTGCATTCATGAAAAGGGAAGAATGGCTGTATAAAAACTTAAATTTTGAAATTGAATACAACTATAATTCTTACGGGGACAAAATGCTTTATAACCTTAGCTCATTAACCAAAACTCAGGGAGATAGTTTTTTTACTTACTATAAAGAGCGCATAGGAGCAGTCTATAAAGTTCTGCCGAAAAGTGACGGGAGAATTGATAAATACACAGTGACTGGTATAAGGAAATACAAAAACAAAGGGAAACTAAATTCAGGTGTACAGATAAAAAAAATCGTCTTAATATTACCTTCCAGATCATCCGCAGTCGCAATCTCAGAGCTTGCTCAAGAAATTGGAGTTTATAAAGTTCTATATACCGATAAACATGATAATATCTGGGACATGAACCCTGTTGGCAATTGGAATGAAATAACGCATAACAAAGTGTAGAGGCAATATTTGCCCGTTCATCACAAACACGTACCTTTATGCGGTAAGGTTCAGCAATTTTCGCTAAATGAACATCCAAAAAATCATTCATTCATATTTACAAGATAATTCGAATGGGTTTGATGAAGTAAAAAATACTTATGATTTAGTCTATTGGGAGGAAGAATTCATGTTGTTTTTATATGGATTGGTTTGTCTTGTTAAAAAGCAGTTTGGTCAAGAACTTCCGGATATAAAATATGAGCTGGATATCTATAAGATAATTAGACCACAACTGGATCATTTAAACTTAGAACAAGTTCAACTGAATCAATGCGAAAACATAATAAAGAAGCTCTGTAATGTAGATGATTTAAGAAATGCAAGAGCAGCCATGGCTTTTTATCCGGTTCGTTTGGATGAGGAAGACATTATCGAAACATTTGTAGATTACTACAGCTTTTTAGAACTATCCTATAGTAATTTATATGGGTATATTGCCATAAAAAATAGTGATGATAATTTATTAATATCTGAGTTTAAAAGGGATTGGCATAATGATGACCAGCTTGAGACTTTTATACAGATTTCAAAAGATGAAGCTAGGGCTATGTTAACCGAGTTAGGACAATTTTCTATGGTTCCAATTTTCAAGCACTCCAAAAAACCCCGAGAAAAAATTACAAGACTAAGCAAGAAACAGGCGCAGAAAAAAGTAGAAAAATTGTTTGAATTTGTGGGTGATGCAAGATATTTCACAAATGTATCAGACCCATATAAACCCTTCAATTGTGCTCAGAACTTCATTAAAAACAGCGACTTGGCATGTGGGGGACTGTGCGCTGGTTTTATTGCGCTTAACAAAAAGCAATTACTCTATCTTGAAAAGACCTGGAGTTTATGGAGTGAATAAGCTATGTGGTTTTAGCTTGGAAAAGCTGAGAACAATGAATAAAGTCAATATTTGCTGCTTCAGCACAAAACGTAACCTATTCTCAAGGTTGATTAATGGTTCTAGTGATCCAAAACTCATAGAAGGATTAGATACTTTTATCAATTTGCATTGCAAATAATTCAATATTTGTCGACAAGCTCACAAAGACATAAATTTACACTAAACGTTGACACTAATTCAATGAACCCCGTATTAAGTGATTTAGAAGATTGTTTAAGAAAACAATTCACCCCAAGAGAACAAAATGGATTCTTGGTAAATGGGAATACCAAAACTATTAGTTTGGAGAAATTCAAAGAAGATCTAGGAATTGAATTACCGGATTTATTCTTTGAATATTACAATTGGCTTCTATCAGTAGAATTTGAAAATCATATGGGAAAGAAAATGGATTTATCTGACACATACTTTAACATATGTAGTTTAGCACAGATATTACGAGGCACAAAAATGTGGCAAGAAATTCAACAGGATGATCCATCAAGAGAATGGAAGCAGGGATTCGTTTTCCTCTCAGATTGGGATTCTTCCAATCAAATGGTCATTGACACAAAGGGTATAATTGGCAAACCGAATTGCATACTTTATTGGCACTATGCAGGTGGGGCTGAGTACTTGATTGAATATGAAAACCTTGAAATGTATCTAAAAACAAAAATTGAACTATTGAAAAGGGGACTTTATTTTCCCAAAGACGATAATTGGGGAGACTTTTGCTACGGAAATCAGAATGATCAGATTAAGAATTTCGTGAGGGATTTTAATGTTTTTAAGCGTGTTGATTTTTAAGTGGTCTGCAATTGATAAAAAACACAAAAAAAAGCCAAAACCCCTGTGTAATCTGTGATTCGATCAAATGATATAGAAATTATTTTTCATGCAATTGCTGATGGGGATATTAAATTCGTAAATCAGTGTCTCAGTGAAGGATTTGATGTAAATAAAGAATA
>JALEGO010000485.1 GCA_022763165.1 Flavobacteriales bacterium | reverse complement strand
GCCACAATCCCCGAACGAGCTTAGAATAAGCATTTTCTATGTTCACTGTTTCAACAACTGGAGGCAATAATCTAAAGGAGGTGCTCAAATAAGAACCTTCGGAATTACCTGGAACATATTTCTTCAAAACGCTATCCCTTAAATTAATAATATAGTCTAATGTAAGTTGAGTAGTGTCAGTATATGGTTGTTCATAAATCAGAATATTCTGACTCACCTGATGTTCAAAGCCTCCTTTTTGCATATTCTGTTCCCAGCGATACCAAGTGAAGTCCTTGGTGCTTTTAGCTACAAGGGCTCCAGGCTTTAGGCTCATCTGCAAGCCAGTCTGATTAATGAGTTCGGGACTCATCTTATCGCCTTTGTTTTTGTAGAAATTTTGCAACCTCCTGGCTTCAAAATCATTCATTACAGCAATAATTTGATCACTCCTCTTCAAAAACTCGTTTTCCGCATCGGTAAGAGTCTTTGCTTTTATGATGGTAACCACCTGATAAGCAGCCCATTTGTTTTTCAGAATTGCCGTTTTGGGTTGAGCAATGGAGTCTGCCAACTCAAAAATAATTATGCTTCTATTAGTCTCATACAATTTTCTGAAAGCACTTGGATCAACAACAAAGAGATCAAATCCAAACTCAGGCCTTGGCAAACCTTCCAATTCATATCTGAGTTTTGACTCAACAGTTTTTTTAAATGATCCATCCCAAAGGCGACCTTCTATTACAATGGTAACTTCTCCAGCCTGCCCTGTACTATATGTTAAGGTTGGTTCCGGCACCTCACAGGCACACAGAAGAAGTGCCAACATTCCAATTAAACTCAAGTACTTCATCACTATGTGCAATTTAAGTAAAGAATTTCTATTAATGGAATACGGAAGAGGTTTTGTCTGCTGTTAAGTAGTTTTGTGGTTTTAACTATTTGATTCAGTATTGTCGGTGTCGGGTTGCTCTTCCTCCGCTTTGATACTTTCTAGCACGGACGCACTCACAAAAACCTGTAGCTCTTGGCCTTCGGATATTTTATAGCCGTCCTTAAGTTTATTCCACTTCTTAAGATCCCTAACCAAACAACGATATCTTTTAGCTACATCGATGATGTTTTCACCGCTTTCTACCAAATGCTTAACCTCAATTTGTTCTTCAACTGGAGCTTCACTTGGATTTTGAATCATATTTCCGCTTTTACACACTTGATATATTGCTTCTTCATTTTCAATGAAAAGCCCAACTGATTCATAGGGCAAGTACAAAATATGCTTTTTACCATCCTTTGGGATAATATTCAGCTTATACGTTGGATTAATCATTTCTAAAAACTCGATAGACAAATCCAATCGCTCTGAGACTTCGAGAAGGTCCACTTTCTGAGTGACATGAATCGTATCGGTTTCAAAAAATGTCAAATCAGGTTGAATTGGGTGGATGTTATGTTCTTCAGCATAATTTAGAACATAATTGGCTGCGATAAATGCTGGCACATATCCACGTGTTTCTTTTGGCAAATAGGGCCACAGTTTCCAGTAATTCCGACTTTGACCTGATCTTCGAATGGCCTTGTTGACGTTACCAGGCCCACAATTGTAAGCTGCCATTACCAAGTCCCAATCGCCATATAAATTATACAGATAAATGAAATATTTACAAGCAGCTTCTGTCGATTTATAAGGATCCTTACGCTCATCTAAATATGATGTAATGTTCAGATCAAACATTTTACCGGTATTGTACATAAACTGCCACAGTCCAACCGCACCAACATATGATTTGGCCCTTGGATTCAAAGCTGATTCCACCACAGCGAGGTATTTAAACTCAAGAGGCAACTCATATTTGTCCAAAATATCTTCAAACATGGGGAAATAGGTTTGCGAAAGGCCCATGATTTTGGCGGTTGACCATCTCATCTTATTTGAATAAAGATCAATAAAAGCTTTAGTTTCTTTATTGTATACCAAATTAAAGGGAGATTTTTCATTCAATCTTGCAAGTCTCGCTCTGATTTCCGCATCAGAAGTCTTTGGTATTGAGTCTCTTCTATTATAAAATGACTCCTGAATGGAGGTATCTTTATAATAGCCAAATTTCTTGAAATATGGGCTGGTAACCAATGAATCCAATGCCATCATGACTGGATCATCGTTATTTACCTTAAAGTTTATTGAATCAAGAACTTCTGTTGTTAAGCTAGAGATATCAGATGAATTGATATCTTCCGAAACAAATATCTTCTTGTTAAAACCTTGGAAAACGAATAGGAGAAGTAAGAATACTGCTTTTTTCACAATAAAAGGTTTAGTTGATTTCTAAGTCCTGTTACGGCCTTTTTTGTGAATTGTTCGCTTGAGTTATTAACAATTTTCGATTTTTTTCGAAAAAATCAAAACTAAGCTGCTGAAAAACAGAATATTAAGAAGGGATGGTTTTTATGACTTTAATGGTATTTAATATTTCCACCATCTTACGAATGTTTTCTTCGGATAGTGAATCACCTGTATTGATATCACTTACTTCAAAATCTACCCCATTGATGTTGACAATACTGTAGAAATGATGATAAGTAATGGAACCATCTGGCAAATCAGATTTATAGATTATCAAGTTGGGTTTTTCTTCTAGAATTGTAGAAACAAACAGTAAATCAGACTCTAAATCAGATTTTTTAAGATTCATGTCACCTCCTTCGATGAAAGAAAAATGGTATTTATCTCCAATGTGAACCGTTAACTCACCATAATCCATCGCCTCGAGAACCAGAGGTAATTTGGTTGTGTCTGGAACGTCAATGGTTGCTTCTATACCATACTGGCTAAGGTCAATCGAGACTTTATCTT
>JALEGO010000484.1 GCA_022763165.1 Flavobacteriales bacterium | reverse complement strand
GCCTTCAAATCATTAGTATCAAATTCATATAGCTCCTCTTTGCTATAAAAAATGTGTTCAACCGAGTACCCAATTTGATTAAGATAGAGCTTAATCGTTTGAGCAATAATTGCTTCATCCTCTATAATGATAACCTGCTTCATTTAGTTCAAAGTCAATTTAGGAAAACTCAGCCTAAATTCAGTACCTTCATCTGTTTCCCATTTTACACTTCCTTTAAGTTGTCTGCTAAGTTCTTTAATAAGACTCATGCCCAGAGAACTATTTTTTAGTCGAGTAGATTCAGAAAACCCATGTCCATCATCTGAGTAAACGAATTCATGCTGGCCTTTGACATCTCTAATAGCCACATTTATCTTCCCTTTTTCCTTATTCACGAAAGCATACTTTAAGCTGTTCGTGAGCAACTCATTTAAAATCAAAGACAGTGGAATGGCCTGGTCAATATCTATATTATAGGGTCCTTGATTATCAAGATCTATTTGAAGGCTGATCTCACCTATTAATCCGCTCATCTGATCTATGATCAGCTGACAATAATTTTGAAAATCAACTTCAGTCAAATCTTGTTGTTGATATAACTTTTGATGAAGCAATGCAATCGACTCAACTCTTGATTTTCCGGCATTCAAGGCTTTTAGAGCTTCTTCATTCTCCGTCTTGGCAGTTTGCAACTCGAGGAGACCTGAGATCATCTGTAGATTATTTTTGACGCGATGATGGATTTCTCTGTTCAACATTTTGTTGGTCTCCAAAGACTTTTCAAGCTCCTCCGTTCGAACACTCAAATTATCTTTTAATCTTTTATTTCTTCTGTAAAGAAATCCAAATATTATAAGTGCTATAAGCAGACCCGCTGCGCTGGCTATAGCAATCTTACTAATCTTCTGTTGAAAGGCATTTTCTTGTTTTAACAATTGATTCTTGCGTTCTTTTTCCTCCGATTCAAATTCAATCTGTAGGCTTGAAATCAATTTCTCACTTTTGGTCTTTTGGGTTTTATCGGATTCAAGCTTTTTGAGTTCCGAATACTTCCAAGCTGATTCAAAGTCTTTGGTTCCCGCACACACTTCACTCAACAGCGAATATAATTTTTCAGTGACTAAACTATTGTGCTCCAGGACGCTTATAGAATCCTCAACTTTCAGCAATAAGACCAAGGCTTGGTCAAACTTTTCTTGTCGTGCCAAAATATCTGCTCTAATGATTTGATTGAAAAGAGCATAATAGGCTAAATTGAGTCTGTCAGCAAGCACAATACTTTGTTCAATGCGTATAAGAGCCTCATCATATTCTTCAGAAAACTTATAAGCCTCAGCCAAATTTTGCAGGATAAACATTTTGTAATATTCGGGAATTGTCAATGCGTCCGCCTCTTTAAGCACTTCAAGCGCTTTTTCATGTTTCTCATTTTTACTCAACATACTTCCATACCTACCTAAGTTGATTGCATATGAATTGTTCATAAGCGTACTATCATATGGAAATTCAAATTGATCAAGATGCCCTAGACAAAACTGAATCCCCTTAGCTGATTTACCATAGTAGAATTCAGCAAGTTCAAAATCTTCCTTGACCTCATAAATATTTGCTAGATTGGCAAAATTGCTTGCTACACTTGCACTATCACCCCTTGATTTAGCAAAATCTATTGCCTTCCAAACCCACTCCACAGCTTTATCATAATTACCAGCATCTAGGTAAATAACACTTAATTGACCAAAAGCAAATGACTGCTGAGGATTCTCGTGATCAAATTGATCGTATATCTCAACAGCCTCCGACAACTTCAAGATCGCACTATCCTGTTGTTTCTTGGCTTGATAATAATACCCATAGCAACAAGCAATCCCAGCTTCAGCCTCTTTGTTTTTAAAGTTGACATTAATTTCCTCAGCCATTTTGACGAACTCCAGACATTCATCTAATGTTGGGCCTGAGCACTTGAAAAACTCATTGAGACAAAAGCCTATTTTCCTCCGGTCCGATGAAATCGTATCCAAAGCAGAGCTTAAACTGTCAATATATTCATGACTTTTGCAAAGTATAGTAATAGTCAAAAAAGCGGTTAACAAAAGACACTTCTTCATTTGAATCAAGATTTGAACCTTTAATCACAACATTGACGACCTTCGTCACTCAGATTTCTCAAACTGTTATTCTTAAAATAGTTTGGTCAAAAATAAAACTGGAAGGCATTCCAGAAAAATCAAATTACGAATTAAAAACACACAATTATGACTACTAGTAAAAAGTTTGGAGAAGAAATTTGGCTAAATAAGAAAAAGGTCATGCCTATCATGTACATAGGCATGGTATTATTTGGTTTATCTGTAATTGGTATTATTTTATCCTATATGTTTTGGGATGATTATACCTATCAAGTCAAGACACTTAAGGGTATTAAAACAAGAGGCTGGCCCTCAACGGTCAGCGGTTGGTCCTGGGGTTTTGGGATTTGTATAGCCATAATTTATCCTTTAATGTATTTCTTCATGTTTGATTTTAAAAGACCCGTTCTCGCTATAAATGATGAAGGTATCTTAATCAATAAATCCATGTTCAAAAACGCATTTGTAAAATGGGATGAAATTCAAAGCGTAAATGTCAAAGAAAACAATGGCGAATGGACACTTCAGCTTTCTTTCGTTGACCCCATAAAAATCGTAGAAAAACAACCAGGACTGTCCAAGGCTTTTTTAGGGGAATATAAGAAAGGAACGCCCCTTTCTTTAGATGCTCAATTTTGTGACGGGGATTTCAAAGAGTTTTGTCAAAGAAGCAAAATTTATTTCGAGAACACAGGAATCGTTGTTGAAGAAGGACAACTTACATAATCTATTCCTCAAAACCGCTAGAAGTAAAGGGTGAATTTCGATTCACCCTTTCTTCATTTTCGGACATCCCATAATTTCTTAATTTTGCATCCTGATGGATGTAGTGGAAGTAAAATGGTTTGGCCTTGACCTCTTAGAACCGATGACTTGGATCACGGATGTACTTGTTGCCATTTTTTGTCTTTATTTCGGTAATCGACTCTATAAAAAAAGTAAGAAAAAGATTGCTACCTATTGGAGCTTGTTCTTTTGGGTAATGGCCCTATCAACTTTTATCGCTGGATTTGCCCATGCCTTTCTAAATTATTTGGGAGAAACAGCCCATTTAGTGGCAAGAAGTCTTTCAGTAGTCGGATTATTTTTCGCTGAAATGGCTTCCTTCCTGATCATTCCTCAAAGACGAATTCGAAATATTTTGATGGGAGTATCCATCATCAAAATGTTCACGATCTTGAGTTTTC
>JALEGO010000483.1 GCA_022763165.1 Flavobacteriales bacterium | reverse complement strand
CTGTACCCGACAAATATCAATCATATATGAGAAAAAAAATGCGGGCTACTGCAGAACAGAACGGTAGAAACCCAGATATAGCAGAGGCTATGGTGGATCCGGACAAAGTCGTTATGGGCATCTCAGATTCCGGAAAAGTACTCACTTTTACAGTGACGGAAGCCATAGAGCATGGGTTCTGTGAAGGCCAGATGAATTCAAATATGGAGCTTTTTGAAAAACTAAATATCAAAGACCCAAAAATTGTTGAGCAAGAACTCAGCAGCGTTGACAAAATTATAGGATGGTTAGTTAACCCAATGATTAGCAGCGTACTTATCATGATAATCATAGGAGGTATTTACTTTGAATTACAAACACCAGGAATAGGTTTCCCGATAATTGCTGCACTCGCAGCTGCTACTTTGTATTTTGCTCCTCTTTATCTTCAAGGTTTAGCGGATCATTGGGAAATTCTAATTTTCATTACAGGGGTTATTCTTATTGCTTTAGAGATATTTGTAATACCTGGTTTTGGAGTTGCAGGCATATCTGGAATCATTCTTACGATAAGTGGATTGGCCCTTGCATTGATAGGGAATGTTGGATTCGATTTTGATCCGGTTCCTACTGGAGATGTAACTAAATCTTTAGGTTTGGTCCTGATATCTTTTTTCTTATCCGGTGTGCTTTCTATATTTCTGGCATCTAAGCTAATTAAGACTCAAGCTTTTTCGCATTTAGTCTTGAACAAAGAGTTAAGTTCTGACGAGGGATACGTAGGTTCAGAAATCTTGGACAAAAGCATTATTGGCGAGCTTGGCATTGCATTTACTGTTCTAAGACCATCTGGAAAAGTAAAGATCAATGATAGAATATATGACGCGACTTCCGAAGTTGGTTTTATTGAAAAAGGGAGCAAAGTAAAGGTTCTAAAATACGAAACAAGTCAATTGTTCGTTACACAGATTTAAAATGTAACTTTTCTCACTTTAGTCCGTATCATATTACATGAAAAGGGCAATACCACTAATCACTCTCATATTTCTCGCATTCCACACATTTTCTCAAACTTGGAAACAGACATACGGACCATATTCATTAGAAAACAATACTGCAATTCTTCAAGCGGCAATCGTACCTAGAGTTAAGTTGCTTGACAGCGCTCAGTTTACAATTTTGGGTACAGCAAGGATTACAGCACAAAATCGTAAAGTTCAACTGGTTACAGCAGATCGATCTGGAAATTTTCTTAAAAGAGACACGTTGTTTGATACTCATCCCAGTACATTTGGTATCGATATCGTAAAACTAGATTCTACTTATTTCGTTCTTGGTATGATATGGGATAATGCACAATTTAGACCTGATATGATGATTTATGAACTAGATCAGAACTATGATACCATCAGGACAATAGATCACTATGAGTTTTTTAATTTAGGTGAAAGTCCAATGGGATTATTTAGAGAAAGTGATTCTACTCTAATCCTAACTGGGGCCACATTTTCCGGAACTTTTCCATTTTTGAGTACTCACACTCTTATTGCAAAAATGAACTTTGACGGAGACACTTTATGGACCAAGACCTTACCCAATGATGGTGCTCTAGCCAGGGTAATTAGAACCTTAGACGGCAACTACCTTGGGGTTGGAACTGGAAATGGAGGAATATCAGGAAATTACAACATATTAATGGTGAAGTTCGACACACATGGTCACATCTTATGGGAAAAAGAAATGAACTACTCGAAAGAAGATCTTGCAGTTGATGTTCGTCAGCGTCCCGATTCATCTTTTTTCATGGTTGGCTCCACTTATATACCAGGAGGGAGGAGCAGTGATGTATTCTTTTTCAACTTGAGTAAAGATGGAGACTCCCTAAATTTCACAACAATTGGAACCGAATACAAGGATCAAGGAATCTATCTCCAAGAAAATATTGAAGGAAACTATTTAGCTGTGTGGGGAAACTTTGATACAAATTCAACAATTTTTCAGGTATTAAACCCGCACCATTCTTATATAAGCATGTTCAGCCCTAATGGAGATTCTATCTATACAAATACTTTGACTGATAGCGGATCCTTTCTTACTTCATACTTCTATAATACCGTAGATTCTGCTTTATTTTTATGTGGTACCGATAGTGCAGATCAATTATTATTGCTTAGGGAAGATACATTGCCAAAACTGACCATGAACCCAGATTCTGTTTTTCCTGGTGATGCCAATAATGATGGAGTAGCTAACATGCTTGATTTCCTAACCATAGGCCAACATTTTGGTCAAAAAGGATTTTCAAGAGCGAGTTCTTCAATTCTTTGGGTAGGTCAGCCCTCAATTAACTGGTTTGATACTATTCATAATGGACAAAACATGAAGCATGTTGACTGTGACGGAAACGGCATCATCGATTTTGTGGACACTACTGCAGTTCTTTTCAATTACAGTTTAACACATAATAAAACGGGGGAACTTTTTTCGAATTTTAGCACAATCAATCCGCCAATTTCGGTGGAAGCCATTACTGACACTTCTGGCACAGGGGATGATGCTGGTATTACAATCAAAATTGGTGACTTAAGTACTGTAGTAGACAGCGCATATGGAATAAGCATTTCTCTCTCATTCCAAGATGATATGATCCAGGATGGTTCATTTGGTATTGATGCCTCAAGCTCTTGGCTAGGTGATCCAAATACCAACATGATGACGGCCGTATATGAACATACAGGAAGTGGCCAAGTTGATATTGGTCTGACTCGGTATGATTTACAAAATGTTGCCGGACATGGTCCTGTATTCGATCTTATATTTAAAGTGGAGGATCAGCTTCCTAATGGTGACACCGCAGGGGTAGTTGTGTTTGATCTTGTAAACATAGATATTAAAACAGTCGTGGATACAGGTGTTGCTGTTTCAATTGATTCTGCTAACTGGGATAGTGTTAATGTAAAAGATGATCCAATCGTTGTTGGAACACAAATGAATTCTCATTTTGATTTTAGAATATGGCCAAACCCATCTAACGATTATATCAACATATTTAGCAATAGTCGAAACAATCAGGAAATTCAAATTTTAAATTTACTAGGAAAGAGTGTTTACGCTACACAAAACACAAAAGACCTTGAGCGAATTGATATCTCAGGCTTTGAGAGCGGTACATATTTCATCAAGATTTCTGAAGATCAGAACTTGCTAAAAACTGTGTTATTGATTAAAAAATAGATTCAAAAAGAAGGACTAATTTCCTATCTTTATGTAAATTCTATTTGTGAAAAAGTCTTTATTTCTTTCCGCAGTAATTGCTGCTCTATTGGTTTCGGTGAATTTCTTTGAATCAAAGAAAAATGAAACTTTTCAGTATCCCCATGATTGGACATTTGCACAACGTGCTTATCCCAATTCAACGATTGATTTGAAACATCAACTCAAGGTAAAACGAGAAGTACAGCAATTTAAAAACCAATCTGAGCAAAAACTCAATTATCAATGGGTCCCTGAAGGCCCCACAAACATTAGCGGCAGGATTACTGATATCGCTGTTGATCAAACAAACAACATAATCTACACATCGGCTGCATCAGGTGGTATATTCAAAGTCACCAACAACGGGCAAACCGTAGTCCCAATATTTGATAATGCATCTGCTTTATCTGTAGGAGCCTTGGCCATAGATCCAAACAACCCCTCTACTCTTTATGCAGGAACCGGAGAGGCCAATGCCGCTTCAAATACAGGGGCATTCCCTGGAGATGGCATATATAAAAGCACTGATGGAGGAAATACATGGAACAACGTTGGACTCAGCAAATCCTATTATATCGGAAGAATTGCAATCAACCCTAAAAATTCTAATCAAATTTATGCAGCTTGCATGGGTAAGTTTTGGGGAACGAACCCAGAAAGAGGAGTATACCGATCAAATGATGGAGGTACTACCTGGACCAACGTCCTGAATATTAATGACTCTACTGGCTGTATTGATTTAGTTATCAATCCAGATCAT
>JALEGO010000482.1 GCA_022763165.1 Flavobacteriales bacterium | reverse complement strand
GGCCGTGATATCGTTGATCTCCAAGGAAATGTTGCCGTTGCAGGAAGGACCGGCAATGAAATACAAATCTTTTCCAGGGATACGGTCAATGGACAATGGTTCTCCAGTTTTGTTGGAACCGGCTCTGATAACACTCAAAACGGCTTTGGGGAACGCGTAAAGTGTTGGAATCATACTGTGATTACCTCAAACTACAACAAAGATGCTTACGGCTTAAACAGTGTTGGGGCGGTATACATATTTGAAGACACCGCTTACTACAATTCCAATCCTCCCATCATTGTTGGCGTTGAAGATGAAGTCATCAATAGATGGGATATGCAAATTATGAATCCATTCAAAGATGACCTTAGTATTATTGTTGGCAATCATTTGGAGACGTCTATTTCCATCTTCGATGCTAAAGGACAATTAATACAAGAGGCGTCTTTCATCAATTCAATTGACTTAAATACCAGCAATTGGTCAAGAGGAATATATTATGTCACTCTGCTAAACACAGATGGATATACAACAAAAAAATTGGTTAAAAATTGAATTGACCTGAGTATCATAATAAATTCATAAATTCGAATGAAATCCATGAAAAATCAAAATATGATGAAAACTTTTACTTCTGCTTTCTGCATTTTTATTTTAGCAGCATTTTGTAATGCTCAAAATTTCGTAAGCACCACACCTTCTAAAAAAAGAGCAATTCTTGAAGAGTTTACCGGTGTAAAATGCCCTGCCTGCCCTTCTGGCCATACTACTGTAGACAATTTAAAAAGTACCCACGGAGATAATTTTATTGCTATCGGGTTACATCCTTTCAACTCTAGTTTGACAAGTCCTCATTCTGGAGACGAAGATCTTAGAAGATCTTACTGTGATGCTTTCTATACCAACCCTTACTATGGCAATGGAGATGGTAGAGCGATGCCTTCAGGACATGTCAACAGAAGAAAGGGTCTTTCTGGGTCAAGAAAATTAAGCACAAGCGCCTGGTCATCTAGGGTTAGTGAAATCTTATCAGAGGATTCTCCTTTAAATGTTGCAGCACTTTCTGATCTTGATACAGCTACAAATACTTTAGACATCAACATAGAAATTTATTACACCGACAACGTAACAAGTGAAAACCTTATTCATGTTTACTTGGTAGAAAGTAATATTTACACCACTCAAAGTGGTGGAAGTTCAAACTACCAACAAAATCATGTTTTCAGAGAAGCTATTCATCAGGGACAATGGGGTGAATCTTTGGGTACATCCTTCACTACAGGCCAACTGATTTCTAAAACCTACAGTTTTGATTTGACAAATTACAACTACGATCCAGAGCATTGTGAAATCGTTGTTTTTGTGACTGATGGGACCACTGAAGAAATCATTACTGGAGTTGAAACTATAGCTGACTTAACAATACCAGCTTCTATTTCAGAACAGAATAACAATGCCCTTTCATTGATGGTTTACCCTAATCCTGCGAATGAAACAATCAACTTGTCTTGGGAGCATTCGAATACATCTGATGTGAGCATTTTTAATCTTCAAGGTCAACTGGTAAGAAATATCCAAGTAAACGCTAATCGATTGACTATGGATGTTAGAAACATTCCTAAAGGAACTTACAACGTACAAATGAAAACTGACAAAGGTATATCCAATAAGAGATTGGTTATACAATAACGTATATAGTTTAAAGAACTTAAAAGGGCCTCAAGGGCCCTTTTTTATTTTAATAGGTTTAAACTTTTATCTTGGTATCCTTCGATACGAAAGGTTCAAATTCAGATTCTTTGTGCAGGGTCCGCTCAATGACCTACTCTAACAACTCCTCTCAAAGCTTAAATCTTAATGCTCATAGCTCACAGCTCAAAACTCATATCCTGCTCAAGTCTTCCGCTTCAATTTAGAGGCAAAACTCCCTTTTGACTTATTGGTTTTGGGCTTAGGTTCTTTCTGTACTTCTTTGGTAATTTCGTGAATTTTCTTTTTCTCAATTCTCTGATTACCTTTTATCCACCGACTTTTTATCCAGTTGGTTTGCGCTGGCTTAGATAAAAAAGTCCAGGCAACAACGCGACTTGATTTGTTACCCTGACCCATAGGCAAAGTTCGAATAGCAACCGCACCTTCTGCTCTTAAACTTTTATAGATCCCTTTAAGATTTGAGTATTTAGAAACAAGGGTAGAATACCAAAAGCAAGAATCCCCAAACAAACGACTTTGTTCAATAATCAATTGAACGAACTTTTTTTCGCCTCCTTCATACCATAGTTCTCCTTTTTGACCTGAAAAGTTGAGATTCGGTTTGTCTTCTTTTTTGTGACTTAAATTGTTCGTTTTTCTGAGCGAACTGGCCATGGCTTCTTCCGCTGATGCATGAAAAGGAGGGTTGCAAATCGTCAAATCAAAGCATTCATTTTCTTGGATGATCCCATGGAATATGTTACCATTATTGACCTGTTTTCTTATCTCCAGCTTATCTCCTAATCCAGGATTATTTTCAATGATTTTTTGCGCGTTTTCAATGGCTTTGACGTCTACTTCAGATCCTACAAATTGCCAATCATAAGTCTGAGTACCAATGATAGGATAGATACAATTTGCTCCAGTACCGATATCCAATACTTTGATATTTTGTGGGATTACTTCATCATAGCAGCTTGCTAGTAGGTCCGCAATATGATGGATGTAGTCCGCTCTTCCAGGAACCCCAGGGCATAAATAATTTTTAGGAAGATCCCAATACTTTATATCATAGAAGTGTTTTAATAAAGCAGTGTTTAAAGCTTTTACTGCATTCGCATCCGAAAAATTAATTGATTTTTGATCATATGGATTTAACTTCATATGCTCAGAGAGTGGAGGGTGAGTATCACATAAAACTTCGAAATCGTAACGTCCTCTATGCTTGCTTCTGGGGTGAATTTTATATTTCACTTTTTGCTTAGCTTTATCTTCACTACGTACTCTCATCCCTATTAATTTATAGTCGTTATCCGAACCTTCTTTTTCTTAATCTTTTTGTTTTGTACTTCATTAAGAATCTGTTCCAACTTATCCCTGTTAACACCTACGAAAGATTCATAATCTTTTACTTCGATAAGTCCTAAATCTATCTTTTCCATACAATTTAGGGAGAGGAAATAGCCTACAATGTCGAATTTATTGACTTTATCTTTTTTGCCTTTATTTAAATGCAAAGTAGCAAATGAAGGGAGATGAATCTTATTATCTTTCTTCAAGACCATTAACTCAGGTTCCGAGTCTAAATATTTGGGAAGATAATCGTGATCTGTAAGGACTAAAACACTAGTTCCTGAGGCCTTCATCCGAGCCGTTCGCCCATTTCGATGAAGGAATACATCTTCTTTCAATGGAATCTGATAATGAATGACAAAGTCCAAATCTGGAATGTCTATTCCTCTAGCTGCAATGTCAGTCGCAATTAAGACTTGAGCACTGCCATTTCTAAATTTCGCTAACTCCAATTCCCTTTCATCTTGATCCAAGCCTCCGTGGAATAGGCTGAATGGGATTCCATTTTCATTGAAATGATCCGCTATCCGATTACAAGCGTCTCTATGGTTGGAAAAAACAATAGCATTTTGATCTTTATCAAATGTATATATGAGGTGCATCAATCCTTCTGGTTTTTCATCCCTAGGCACTATGATTTGCTTGAGTTTTAAGTCTTTTTTCTTTTCTGCTTTGTACTCAATTTCCAAAGGATCATTAAATGCTAAGAAACGCGGCACATCAATTGACTTGGTGGCCGATACTAGGTATTTATATTCAATATTAGTGCATCGAGAATAGATATACCGCATCTCATTTGTAAATCCAAACTCTAGGGACTTATCAAATTCATCAAATATGATTTGGGAAATGGTTGAAGCATCAAAAGTTTGTCTTTCAATATGGTCCATTATACGACCCGGAGTTCCAATTAAAATTTCGGGTGCATGACTTAGGTTTCTTCTCTCAATTTTAAAAGGGTGTCCTCCATAACAAACATTAACCTTCAAGCCCAATTTCATTTGCTTTATGACATTTTCTATTTGGAGTACTAGCTCTCTTGTTGGGGCTAAAATCAATAATTGAACGCATTGAGTATCTTCAATCCTATGTAATCCAGAAAGTAAAAAGGCAACTGTTTTTCCACTACCAGTGGGAGCCACCAATTTAATATGCTTGGCTTTCTTAGACGCTTTAATCATTTCCTTCTGCATCTCATTTAAATCTGAAAAGCCTAAGTTGTCGATAATTGTCTTTTGATTAGGAAGGAAACTCATTTTACAAAAGTAATGTTAAATTCGCCATATGGAGGAACAACCTAATAATCCCCTACATGGGATTAAACTTGTACAAATTCTAGAAGAGCTTATTGAATATTATGGTTGGAATGTCATGAGTTACCATGTTAAGATCAATTGTTTTTCCAACAATCCAACACTTAAATCAAGTTTGAAATTTTTAAGAAGAACCCCTTGGGCTAGAGATAAAGTAGAGTTGTTGTATTTACAGATGTTGAAGGAAAAGGGCAAAGCTAAAAGTTGAAAGTTCAAAGTCAAGAGCTCAGAAATCAAAGCTAAAAGCTCATAGCTCACAAGGTTCTCGAGCTTAGTCGAGAGACCGACCTAAACCATTGAAGCCTCTGTCAGGGACAGGAAATACATCCTGATGAGTTGAAAGTTTAAAGCTAAGACTTGCTGAGCAAGAATGCTGGATAACCTCAAGATTCGTTTCAATTTGGGCAATAACAATGCCCTTTCATTGATGGTTTACCCTAATCCTGCGAATGAAACAATCAATTTGTCTTGAGAACATTCGAATACATCTGATGTGAGTATTTTTAATCTTCAAGGTCAACTAGTAAGAAATATCCAAGTAAGCACTAATCGCTTGACTATGGACGTTAAAGAGCTTCCAAAAGGAACTTACAACGTGCAATTGAAAACTGATAAAGGTATTTCAACTAAGAGATTGATTATACAATAACTTGTATAAACATAAGAATTGAAAAGGGCCTTAAAGGCCCTTTTTTATTTAATGGATTTTCGAATAATCTACTCAGATCGAAGAATAGTTGTACCTTGATGACGGCTAAGATTTAGATTGAAATATATAATGATCAAGAACCCCCTTTCTTAGCTCACAATTAATGAATCTCAAACACTGTCAATTTCCTGTTAAGGATGTAGAGTTTTATTCTGTCTTAAGAAAAAGAGTAAACGCTTATTTCAAGAATAATAATATCTCGAAACATGCCAATATGAGTATGATTTTGAAAACAATATTCGTATTTTCTTTATTCTTCATACCATATGCTGTTTTACTTATAAGCAATAATCTAACATCATCAACCGTATTTTTGCTATCTGCAATAATGGGGTTTGGTATGACGGGAATTGGTTTGGGGATAATGCACGATGCAAACCATGGAGCATATTCATCAAATAAAACTATTAACAAGATTCTTGGACTATCATTAAATATGATAGGTGCCAATGCAGAAATATGGAAGATACAGCACAACAGGCTGCATCACACATACACCAATATTGAAGGGGCTGATCATGACTTAGCCACTCCATTTTTCTTAAGGCTTTCCCCCACTCAAAAAAAACTAAGGATGCACAGATTTCAATATATTTATGCCTGGTTTTTCTATTGTTTTTCAACCCTAGCAAGAGTGTTGGTTAAAGAATTTGTGCAAATCACTCAATTCAAATCAATCGGTCTAATATCAAACCGGTCATTCTTTCAGCTTATTGGTTGGAAGCTATTTTATTTAATCACAATGATTATTATCCCACTATATTTTATTCAAGCGCCTATGTGGGCTATAATTACTTCGTTTCTGATGATGCATTTAATCAATGGATTATTGATGAGCGCTATATTCCAAGTGGCTCATATCATGCCCTCCTGTACCTTCCCTGAGGCTAGTGAGGAAAACCAACTCCAGGATAGTTGGGTCCGTCATGAAATGAAAACCACCACTAATTTCTCACCAAAAAGTAAGGTTTTCACTTGGCTGGTCGGAGGATTGAATTATCAGGTAGAACATCATCTTTTCCCTCAGGTTTGTCATGTACATTATCCAGATATCTCTCATATTGTGTCGAACACGGCATACGAGTACGGCTTGCCGTACAATTCAGAAAAAACCTTCATGGGAGCGATAGGAAACCATATTAAGATGCTTCACAAGCTCGGCAACGACTAAATAAGAAGGGCAACTTAGTCGCCCTTCTTAGAAATAAATCAAACTTTTATCTTGGTATCCTTCGATACGAAAGGCTCAAATTCAGATCCTTTATGTAGGGTTATCTGTCTGTGAAGAACGGATTTGACAATACCCTTTTTGGTAGGGTGATTTTGCGAGGCTTGATAGTTTAGCTTGACGTTGTGATCATCAACCGCTCTTACATATTCAATGGTTAAGCTCAGGTTTGACTTGCTTAACAATCTTCCATGAGAGGCTGTAGATAATCTCCCATACGCAATTGACCCCTTCTCAATCACGATCTTCTTTTTGACTTTCACGTCTTCAAGAACTTCAAACCTAACCAAGTCACCAGATTGGGCTAAGCGGGTATCTACGTTTTCAATGAGCCGCATTTTTATTATCGTTCCCTCTGGCAGAACAACTTTTTTAGCAAATGAAATGGTTGAAATTGTGAAAAAGGCAACAGCAAATAGCATTTTTCTCATAACAAATAAGGCTTTTATTCATAGGATAACGTTATGAATCAAAATGTTATTATGTATAAGTTCATTTAATCCTTCTCAACAATAATTCAAATTATGGAACCGTTTAGGCAAGTCCAAAAACCTTTTCACAATGAAACACTACTCAATCATTATATCAACAATATCGGCAGCTATAATGCTATCAATTTGTCGAATACAACCTAAGTCAATAAACATTTATGATGCTCAAAACTTAGAAAATCTTGAAATTACAATTGAATCCAACCGCGGTTTAAATAAAGGCAATTTGCGCATGTATGTCTCCAACAATGGCATAACACCATACAATATTGCAATAGTTCCCGGAACATTCTTCGAATCCGGTAAATCTGAATTGCAAAATCAGCTCGTTATGGAATCAAAGACCTTAATGAGTTCTTCAAATTCTTTGGATTCTGTTTATTTATCGGGGTTTTGCACTGAAGCTTCAGATCACGCACCAGGTTCAGGGAACCCCTATTCCCTGGCACGTTTAGATACTAGCAAGTACAACAGATTGGTGGAGTTCGTGGTAAAAAATAACATCGCTGACTCTAGAGGTCCAATTCAACATGCAATTTGGAGTATTTCAGATGGAAAATCCGTCAGTTCAATATGCCCGAAACGAGATAGTATTGTTCGTCAACTAAGAACTTTAGTTTGTGAAGTAACCGGTCAAGAAGATGTCTGGTATGACGTTGAAAGGAAAATTTCCGTTATCAACGGAAGAGAGATCATAGCTGAGCCCTTAGAGGTTTCAGGAAATATTAAAATGGAGAATGATAAAAAAATGGAGGTCAGGGGAATTTTAATCAATGAACAAGAAGAAATCATTTGGTCATACCCAGATCCCATAAAGTTGCCTGAAGGGAACATTGAGTTTTGGTTTAAACTCACTGTTAAAAATTGGCCGGAAGGTGACTATCGTATTTCATATTTGAAGAATAGTAGTGATACCATTCATCAACAGACTTTCACTTTGTAATAAATATCAAGAGGCGGAAACTCAGTTAGAAGTCCACTCCCACTAAAAAGTCACAACCCTTTAATGCGTGTATCACATCTCCATTTGTGCTATCAATCTCCTTTGCTTTAGAAAGATAAACTTTAGCGCGATTAAATAGGGCAAAAGTCTTTCCTTCCAAATCAGAAATATCCAAGTTATAATACAAAACCTCCAAAGGAATATCCATAAGATTTGAATCGTTGACTATTTCTTGGTATTTAATGGAATCAACTTCTTTTATTTGTTCAACACCCAGATTATAATAGAATATGCCAAGATTATAATTTGCAGCAAAGGTTTCTGGAGCACTACGGAAATTACCAACCAGCTCCTTTTCTTTATCTATTCCATTGATTTCTTTAGGCTCAGGGGCCGGAACTTCTGTCTTGGGTTCTACCCTTTCGCCACAAGAAATGAAGACAAGGATCAGAAGTGAACAGAGAATTGTGATTTTATTCATCCTTTTAAAACTACCCTCCACCGGCTTCATTAGCAAGCTCAGTAAGCGATTTTACTTTTTTCTGAAAAACGAATCTACCTTTAGTAAAGGACTCCCAAGGTATACCGTACCAAAGCACGGGGTTTCCATACTCATCCTTTATATTATAAGTTGGTTGAGTTGAAGAATCCCAGGCCCACTCCATGACTTGATCGTTTTCATCATCAATGATGACATTCACATCAATAAACTTGTGATATATAACTTCCTCTATAAATGAGGGGGGATTGATATTCATAAGTTCAAGGATAGTTGTCAAAGATTCCAATGTAAGAAACTTCATTTTCATCTCTATAGTAAAGCGATCAACCACTTCATCTTTTTTCATAAAATACTCTCCTTCAGTAAATTTAAGATCTGCATAGCTAAATGCTTGATCCAATTTTGAAGCGACATTTACGAAATTACTCTTACCATAAACAATATACATGAACATCGGTCCGGCTGTAGAATTGACCGAATTGTTATCATCTAGGTGCACATATGTTGGGAATAAGCCATTGATGCGATCAGTAATCAAAGAATCATCTTCATCATAAGCTTCTGTCAATTCCCAAACACCTTCCATAAGGTCTCTTGTGGGAGTAGGTTCATCAGTACAGCCAGTTAATATTGCAGCTACAATAAATAGAAAAGGAAATAATTTTTTCATGTTACAAATGTAATGATCTTTATCAGATCAAAAAATACGCCATAAATCAAGACTATGCAAAGTTCAGGTTAAATATTTCGAGACAATTTGTTCAGCTTTTCGCTCAACCTCAGGTTCAAGTATTAATGGCGGTGCATGATGCTTCTTAATACAAGCATCTATGACCAAGGATCCTTTGCATCCCCAATGTTTATGCTCAACAAAACTATGGATCCCATAAATATCGTGTGAGGGATTAGATCTTGTAAAAGCAACCCACAAAAAGTTGGATATGGTTTTACTCACAAAGTCTGAATCATCTACCAACAAAATAAGGGGGAAGTCTTCCTTCAGCTTTGGATTAGATGATTGCATCTCATCTAAGTCCTTTTGCTGAATAGTTTCAGATTTTTCAAGAGCAAGAACACCTGGAATAACCACTTTTGGGTTTTGAAATCCTTGTGGAAGCTTTATATCTCCTATTTCGGTCGCTAAATCTCTTATGGGTTCTCCTACAGATGCTATGACTACCTTGGATCCACTGTTAATCTGCTCTCCAGAATAATCTAATGTATCAATAGTTGTTTTGGTATGAAAGTGCAAATCTCTTTCCCAATTTACCCGTTCTAAAACATGCCTAAAGTAGGCCTCATAATCATGAGTAGAAAGCTCAGGGTTGTCAGATTTATTAGTGATAAACAAATATTTTGCCAGAGACATTTGACCAAAACCCAAAATATGATTTGCAATGGTCAATACTTCCTGAGGCTGTTTAAGTTTTTGATAAGGGGTATAACGCTCACTTCCAATTGTCAATAATAAAGGATGTACTCCCGCCTCATCAACAGCATTGACTTCATGAAGCCCTGGAATCTCTTTAGGTATAATCGATCCTGTAATGTCATGGATGAGCGCACCGAACTGGGTATCTTCTTGGGGAGGTCTACCCACAACTGTAAACGCCCAAATACCATCTTTTTTAGCCAGTACTTTTTTTACCTTCATCAATGGGAAATCATGTGTGAGGCTATAATAACCCAAATGATCACCAAATGGACCTTCGGGTTTGTTTTCTCCAGGATACACTTCACCAAGGATGACAAAATCAGCATCTAAGGAAACACAATAATCCTCCCAATACGAATATCTAAATCTATTCCCTGATAGAAACCCCGCAAAAGTAGTCTCGGAAATGCCCTCTGGTAATGGCATAACAGCTGCAAAAGAATGTGCAGGTGGACCACCCACAAAAATACTCACCTTCAAGGGTTGTCCCTTCTGATTTGCTTTGGTTTGATGCACACCAATACCTCTATGCAGCTGATAATGAAGGCCAATTTCTTTATTCAACACATAGTCGTTTCCACTCAATTGAATTCTATACATTCCAATATTTGAAGCCATGATTCC